>JAHFOZ010000075.1 GCA_023261405.1 Planctomycetota bacterium | reverse complement strand
TGATGTGCTCCGCCGCCCTCGGCGAAGCACATCACGCCGCAGAGCCGCGCCGACGAGCTGGCCCTCTTGCGCGAGCTCAACGCCGCTCACGCGGCCGAGCGCCCCGATGATTCGCGCCTCACCGCGCGCATCGAGAGCTACGAGCTGGCCGCGAAGCTCCAGCTCGCCGCGCCCGGATTGCTGGACCTCAGCGGCGAGAGCGAGCCGATCCGGCAGATGTACGGGCTCGGGGCGCCGGCGACGGCCGACTTCGGCCGCAACTGCCTGCTCGCCCGCCGCATGATCGAGCGCGGGGTGCGCTTCGTGCAGGTCTGGAGCGGCCACGGCGGCGGATCGGCCAACTGGGATAATCACGGCGACATCCCGAAAGAGCTCGGCTTCATCGCACGGTCGATGGACCAGCCGGCCGCGGCGCTGTTGAAGGACCTGAAGCAGCGCGGCATGCTCGAAGACACGCTGCTGATCTGGACGACGGAGTTCGGGCGGATGCCGTTCTCCCAGGGTCCCGTCGGCCGCGACCACAACGGCGGCACCTTCGTGTCGTGGTTCGCAGGCGCGGGGATCAAGGCGGGAGTCTCCCATGGCGAGAGCGATGAATGGTCGTGGAAGGCCGCGAAAGATGCGACGACCTGCTACGACTTCCACGCCACGATCCTTCACCTCCTGGGCATCGACCACGAGAAGCTCACCTTCTATCACAACGGGATCAACCGCCGCCTGACCGACGTTCACGGTCACGTCATCCAGGAAGTGCTCGCGTGAAGTCGGCGGGACTCCGGTTTGCCCTGCCGATCGTCGGCCTCGTCCTCCTCGCCGCGTCCTCTGCGCGGCCGGGGGACTTCGAGAAGGAAGTCTACCCTCTGCTTCAGAAGCGCTGTCTCGAGTGCCACGGCGGCGTGAAGGTCAAGGCAGGTCTCCGCCTGGACTCGAGAGAGGGGGCGATGAAGGGCGGGAAATCGGGACCGGTGATCGTGCCGGGCAGGAGCGCCGCCAGCGAACTGATCCGGCGCGTGAGCTCGCCCGACAAGGACGAGTGGATGCCGCCCAAGGGCGAGCGGCTCACCGCAGGGGAGCTGGCGCTCCTGAGGGAGTGGATCGACTCCGGGGCCGCCTGGCCGCCGGGCGTCGGCGCCGCGATCGCGGCCGGCGAGACCCATTGGGCGCTCAGGCCGCTGGCGAAGCCGGGACTCCCCCGGCCGAGGGGCCACCCCATCGACGCCTTCATCGACGCCAGGCTGGCGGAGCAGGGCCTTCGCCGCTCGCCGCAGGCCGATCCGCGGACGCTCATGCGCAGGCTGTATTTCGACCTCACGGGCCTTCCCCCCACGCCCTCGGACGTCGAGGCCTTCGCGAAGGAGCGGGATGCGGAAGGGGCCTATGCCGCGCTCGTCGACCGCCTCCTCGCGTCGCCGCGCCACGGCGAGCACTGGGCCCGGCACTGGCTCGATGTCGTGCACTATGCCGACACGCACGGCAACGACCACGACTACGCCCGGCCCAACGCGTGGCCGTACCGCGACTACGTCATCCGTTCGCTCAATGAGGACAAGCCGTACGCCCGCTTCATCCGGGAGCAGGTGGCCGGCGACGCCCTGTTTCCCGAAGACCCGCAGGCGACGGTCGCCCTCGGCTTCCTCGCCGCCGGACCCTGGGACGACACGTTGATGGTCACGGTCCGCGAGGATACGGTCGATCACCGCATGGGCCAGAACCTCGACCGCGACAACATGGTCAGCACGGTGATGAGCACGTTCTCGAGCCTGACGGTGCATTGCGCCCGCTGCCACGATCACAAGTTCGATCCGATCTCGCAGCGCGAGTATTACGGCCTGCAGGCGGTGTTTGCCGGCGTGGATCGCGCCGACCGGCCGGTGGACGCCGATCCGGCCACGCGGCTCAAGCGCAAGACGCTGCAGGCACGGAAAGGGGCCGTCGCCGCGCGGGACGCCGCGGTCCTCGCGTCGCCGGAGGTGACGGATGAAGTCGCGGCTCTTACGGACGAATTCGCCCGGCAGAACGAGAAGTGGCAGGCGCTCGAGGTCATCGAGGTCGTGAGCGCGGGCGCGAAGGAGGGGACGACCTTCGCGCGGGAAGCGGACGGCTCCTGGTTCGTCGGCGGCACGCGTCCCGAAATGGATACGTTCATCATCACCGCGCAGACGAAGCTCGCGCGCATCCGTGCCCTTCGGCTGGAGGTGCTGCCCGACCCGCGGCTGCCGCAGGGTGGGCCGGGCCGCTTCGACAACGGGAACTTCCACCTCGCCCAGTTCCGCGCGAGCGCCCGGGCGGCCTCCGGCGAATCGAAGGGCGCGGTGAAGCTGGCGATCGCGCGTGCCGTGGCCGATCATTCGGATGCCGGCGATGTCATCGCCAACGCGATCGACGGGAAGCCCGAGACCTACTGGAGCATTCATCCGCTCTACAACCAGCCGCACGAAGCCGTCTTCGAGCTGAAGGAGCCGGCAGGCTACGACGCGGGCACGACGCTGACGATCCACCTGGATTTCACGGGGAAAACCGGCCACCAGATCGGACGCTTCCGCCTCTGGGCCTCTACGGACGCCGGGCCGCTGCGGCCGATCCCCGCGCCGTCCGCCGCGCTGCTGCGCATCCCTGAGAAGGATCGCACGACGGAGCAGCGCCGCGACCTCGCCCTGCAGGTCCTGGCCGCCGGCGTGGAGCGCGAATTGTCCGGTCTTCCCGCTCCGCAGTTCGTCTATGCCGCAACCCAGGACTTCACGCCGCAAGGCAGCTTCAAGCCCGCCCTCAAGCCCCGCCCCATCCACCTCCTCACCCGCGGCGACATCAACAAGCCGCGCGAACTCGTCGGCCCCGGCGCGCTCGGCTGCGTCCCCGGCCTGCCGCGCGAGCTTGCCGTCGCCGACCAGGAGGGCGAATCCGCCCGCCGCGCCGCCCTGGCCCGCTGGCTCAGCGACGACGCGAACGTCCTGACGTGGCGCTCGATCGTCAACCGCGTCTGGCATTACCACTTCGGACGCGGACTCAGCGACACCCCCAGCGACTTCGGGAAGATGGGCGGCGCTCCGAGCCATCCCGGACTCATCGACTGGCTGGCCGTCTGGTTCCGCGACGAGGCGAAGGGTTCTCTGAAGGCGCTGCACCGGTTGATCGTGACCAGCGGGGCGTACAGGCAGGAGTCGGGAATCGGGGGCCGGAAGCCGGGCGCCGCCGCCGCCGCCGATTCCGACAACCGCCTCCTCTGGCACATGAACCGTGCCCGCCTCACAGGCGAAGAGGTCCGCGACGCGGTCCTCCAGTTCAGCGCCCGTCTCGACCTGTCCATGGGCGGTCCGGCGGCCATCCAGTTCGTCCACCACGGCAAAGCCACCTTCAATACCGACGGCGCCCCGCCCCTGCTCGACTACGACCGCTTCGATCCCGACGCCCCGGAGAACCGCCGCCGTGCCGTGTATCGCTTCGTATTCCGAACCGTGCCCGATCCGCTGATGGACGCCCTGGACTGTCCGGATGGCGGCGCGATGACCCCGGTCCGCGGCGTCTCCAGCACCGCGGTCCAGGCCCTGGCCATGCTCAACAACGCGTTCCTGATCCGCCAGTGCGATCACATCGCCGCCCGCTTGGAAAGGGAATCGTCCGCCGTCGAACAGCAGGTCGCCGCCGCGTTCAGATTGATGCTCCAGCGCGGTCCGCGCGAAAAGGAGCTGGCCGCGCTCACGGCGTACGTGAAACTCCACGGCCTGGCCAACGCATGCCATGTGCTGCTGAACAGCAATGAGTTCCTCTACGTGGATTGATCGAAGGAACAAAGCCATGAACCCCGTTCACATCCAAGTCGCGGTCGCCCTGCTCTCGGCCGTGCTGGCGCCGGCGGGTGCCGCGCAGGAGCAGCCCGCCCCCTATGCGTCCTGGAAACATTCCGGATCCATGTTCGTCCTGACCACTCCGGAAGGTGCGGACCTGCCGGACTCGGCTTCGGAGAAGGACTTTCCCTTGCTGGTGCGCCTGCACAAGGACTTCTTTGATTTCAGCCAGGCGAAGACGAACGGAGAGGACATCCGTTTCTCTTCCGCCAACGGCACCCCGCTGGCCTGCCAGGTGGAGGTCTGGGATGCCGCCAACGGCAGCGCCAGCCTCTGGGTTCGCCTGCCGGTCCTCAAGGGCAACGCGCGGCAGGAGATCAAGCTCCACTGGGGCAAGGCCGACGCGGCCGGCGAGTCCAGCGGGGCCGCGGTCTTCAACGAGTCCAACGGATACCTGAGCGTCTGGCACATGAGCGGACCCGTGAAGGACGAGGTGGGCACGCTCGAATCCAGGGATGTCGGCACGACGGCTTCCGCGGGGATCGTCGGGCAAGCCCGCCATTTCGCGGGCAAGCAGGGCGTCTTCTGCGGCGACAAGATCGCCGGCTATCCCTCCGGCGCAGACCCGCACACTACAGGAGCGTGGTTCAGGGCGGAGAAGCCGAATGCGACCCTCATCGGCTGGGGAAACGAAGGGGGAGGGCGGGGGAGCAAGGTGCGGATGCAGTTCCGCAGTCCGCCGCACATCAAGGTGGACAGCGACTTCGCCGACGTGAAGAGCGCGAGCCCGCTGCCCATGTCGGAGTGGATCCACGTCGCCCATACCTACGACGGGAAGGAAGGCAGGGTCTACATCAACGGCCGGCTCGACGGCTCGGCCACGCCGACCCTGGGGATCAAGAGCCCGGCGCGGCTGTGGATCGGCGGCTGGTACAACAACTACGACTTCGTCGGGGATATCGACGAGGTGCGGATCTCCAGGGTGGCCCGCTCGGCCGCCTGGGTGAAGCTTGAGTTCGAGAACCAGAAACCTCACCAGAGGCTGGTGGGGCCGGTGGTGCAGCCGGGCGATGCGTTCTCTGTTTCGCCGGCGCAGTTGACCGTGCTGGAGGGGCAGGCCGCCACCGTGTCCGCCCGGGCCGGGGGCGCGCAGAAGGTCACCTGGATCCTCAAGCGCGAGGGCCGCGAAACGTGCGTCGCCACGGACCGGTTCACGTTCACGTTCGACGCGGGGCGTGTGAAGGGGGACCAGTCGGCCACGCTGCAGTTCAAGGCCGTCACCGCCCACGAGGTGAAGACGCGGGACATCCCCGTCACGATCAAGGAGGCTGTCCCCGAGCCGGTGTTCATGCTGCAGGCGCCCGCGACCTGGGATGGGCGGGCGACGATCGAGGTGGTTCCGCAGGTCGCCAATTCGAGCGGGATGAAGGCCGGCGGTGCGGGGGAACTAACGTACACGTGGAACGTCTCTGAGATCGCGGTGATCAAAGAAGCGGCGCCAGGGAAACTCATCCTCAAGCGAGCGCAGAACAGCGGGAAACTGACCGTGACGGCGGTCGCACACAACGGCGGCCCGCCGACCCTTCAAACGACCGAGATCCAGGTGGCCGAGCCGCCGAGCGACCCCTGGGTGGCGCGGGTGGGGGAGAAGGACGAGAAGCCGGAAGAGAATCAATTGTACGCACGCGACGATAGAAACGAGGGAACGCTCGTCTACCGCGGGACGCTCGACGGGTCCGCCGACTCGGTGTTTCTCAGGGTGTTTGCGGATGACAAGCCCTACAAGGATGAGATCCTCAAGCCGGGCGCGGACAAGGCCTACGCGTTTTCCGTGGCGCTCAAGCCGGGACTGATCCGCTACAAGGCGGTGTTCGGCTCCACGACCGGCGGCCGGGAGGCGGTTCTGAACACCGTGGACAACCTGGTGTGCGGCGACGCCTACCTGATTGACGGGCAGTCCAACGCCGAGGCGACGGCGTTCGGCAAGGAGGAGTACACGTTCAGCAGCCCGTGGATCCGCAGCTACGGCAGCATGGAGGGCAGCCCGCAGGGGGCGCGCCTGAAACTCTGGGGAGACGCGAGCGCGCGCAGCAAGGGGGGAAGGGCTCAGGTGGGGTACTGGGGAATGGAATTGGCCCGGCGCCTGGTGGAGGGCCAGAAGATCCCCATCTGCATCCTCAACGGCGCCGTCGGTGGGACGCGCATTGATCAGCACCAGCGGAACCCGGCGGACCCCGAGGACGTGACGACGATCTACGGGCGGCTGCTCTGGCGCGTGCGGCAGGCCAGGCTCACGCACGGCATCCGCGGGGTGCTGTGGCACCAGGGGGAGAACGACCAGGGCGCCGACGGACCCAGCGGCGGCTTCGGCTGGGAGACCTACCGGCAGTACTTCATCGAGATGTCGGCGGCGTGGAAGCAGGACTACCCCAATCTTCGGAACACCTACCTCTTCCAGATCTGGCCGAAGGCGTGCTCGATGGGCGTCGATGGCTCCGACAACCGGCTGCGGGAGGTGCAGAGAAGGCTGCCCTCCGCGTTCTCCAACATGGGCATCATGTCGACGCTGGGCATCGATCCTCCCGGCACCTGCCACTATCCCCCCGCGGGCTACGCGGAGATCGCCCGGCTCATCTGCCCTCTCCTGGAGCGAGACCACTACGGGAAGAAGCCTGCGGCTTCCATCACGCCGCCCGATCTCAAGCGGGCCTGGCACGCCGGCGAAGGGATCGTGATGGAGTTCGACCAGCCCGTTCGGTGGGACGACGCCCTGGCGGGCCAGTTCTATCTCGACGGCGAGAAGGGAAGGGTGGTCTCCGGTTCGGGCTCCGGGAACAGGGTCGCGCTCAAGCTGGCGGCCCCCTCGACCGCGCAGAAGCTCACCTATCTGGACAGCAAGTCGTGGAGCCAGGCCACCCTGCTCCGCGGGGAGAACGGCCTCGCCGCGCTGACGTTCTGCGAGGTTCCAATCCTGCCCGCGAAACCGTAGGATGCGTCCTGTGTTCGATGTGCACAGGAGGCGCCCGATGAGACCATGGTCCTTCGTTCTTCCCCTTGCGGGCCTGCCGCTGCTGATGGGACTGGCGGCCGACGATTTCAAGCTGGAGCCCGGGTTCAAGCTCCTGTTCAATGGCAAGAACCTCGACGGCTGGAAGGAGGCCGGCGGCAAGAAGGAGGCGCTCGAGGGAAGGACCGAGGCGCACGGCGGGCGACTCAAAGTGGTCGAGGGCAGGCTGGTCTACGATCCCGAGGTGAAGGGCGATCTCTCCATCGAGACCACGCAGGAATTCGGCAAGGACGTTCACATCAAGTTCGATTTCAAGCCGGGCCCCAAGTGCAACAACGACGTCTTCCTGCGCGGGACCAAGTTCGACATTGTCCCGGGCAACAAGGAGAACAAGGCCGTCAAGGAAGGCGAGTGGTATCCTTTCGAGCTCATCGTCGTCGGCGACAAGGTGGAACACAGGGTCGGCGGCGAGGTCGCCCGCACGTCCACCTTGAAGGCCGGCGCGCCGGCCAGCCCGCTCAAGCTCCGCGCGGAGTTCGGCGTCCTTGAGATCAAGAACCTCCGCGTGAAGGAATAGGGGTTCGACGGCATTGATTCCCCCGGTTGCCCGGCTGTGGGGCCATACGGGGAATCCATGCGGGCTCACCCAGAGCGGGCGCCGATCGTCCGGACCGGGACCTCGGACGCGGGCCCGATTTGCGGCCCCTCCCTCCTGCGGCCCAGGCTATACTGGCGTCGTGTCCGAGCCGACGCCTCTTTCGCGGCGTGAACTGCTGACGCTGGGCGGCACCGCCGCCGCTGCGGCCCTCGCGAACGAGGCGAAGCCCCAGGCCGTCCCGCCGGCCAGGACGTTCCGCATCGGAGTCATCTCGGCGGCCCGGCAGCCGCGCAATGGACACACGTGGTACTTCGCCCAGTATCTGCATCCGAACTGCGACCTCGATCTTCTGAAGAAGCACTGGGCCCAGTCGCACCCGAGCTTCGTGAAGTACTATCGCAATCCGAAACACCACTTCGACCTGTTGCCATTCCCCGATACGCGCATCACGCACTATTACGACCCCGACCCGAAGGCTTCGGCCGAGTTCTGCGAGGTGTTCCCGGGGGTGCAGGTCGCCCCGAGCGTGGAGGCGATGATCCCGGAAGTGGACGCCGTCTGGCTGGGGGATGCGTCCGGGACCGGCGAGGATCACTTCGACCTGGCCGCGCCCGGGCTGGCCAAGGGCCTGCCGACCTTCTGCGACAAGCCGATCGGGGGGACGCCCGCGGGGACGAAGAAGATCCTGGATTTCGCGAAGAAGCACGGCGCGCCGCTGATGTCTTCCAGCGGCTGGCGCTACGAATGGGGCATGGAGGCCGCGCTGCGGATGCGCGATTCGGGCGACTTCGGCGCCCTCGAGCACGTGTCGGCCCGGCTCTTCAGCCGCTACTCGCTCCCGGGTTGGATGATCTACGGCCAGCACCCGGTCTGGGCCGTGCTGTCGCTGATGGGGGCGGGCGTGGATGCCGTGAGCATGGTCGAATACAAGGATACGTGCCACGCGCTCATCACCTGGCCCGACCGCTATCCGTGCCACTGCTGGTTCGGGCAGCCGTACGAGAGGTTCGAGTACGACCGCACCGACGTGTATTTCAGGAAGAAGCTGTACTCGTGGACGCCGTCGATCGAAACCGACTTCGTCCTGGGGCACCACTACTGGATGCTCCACCTCGCCGACGCGTTCCGCAAGATGGTGCAAACGCGGCAGGAGCCCATCCCTCACCGGGAGATCCTGGAAGTGACGGCCGTGGTGCACGCGGCCGCCCGGTCGCTCCAGGAGAAGAGCCGGCTCGTGAAGTTGTCGGAAATTCTTCCGGACGCGGACCGCTGACGCGCCCCTGATTCAGCGGGCGATCGAGAAGGCGGATTCCACGGCGGGTCCCGGTCCGCTCATGGCTTGAATCGTGTCCGGCCGCTCGCGTGGAGCGCAGCGACATCGGCCGGCGTGAGCGTGCGGTTGAAGATCATGGCGCTGCCGATCAGGCCCGCATAGTACTCGCAGCTGCCGGGCCAGTTCGCCCCCAGCGTGACGCGGGCCGACCTGCGGGGGATCGGCCCGCCGACGACCGCGGCGGCCCCGTCCTCCTTGCCATCGAAATACATCGTCAGGGTCTTCTCGTCCCACGTGTATCCGAGCAGGGACCACTTGTTCGCGAGCATGGCGGTCTTCCCCATCCCCACCCTTGCCCTGTTCGCCGGCCAGTGGGTCCACGCATCGGCGTGACCCCGGAACATCAGCAGCGCGAAATCGTCCACCCCGACTGTCTTGTCGGGGAATCCCCGGTCGATGAGGCCGCCCCAGTGCGCGGGATCGGTCGTCTTGACCCAGGCGAAGACCGAGCCCGTCCGATCAACGCTCTGCACGGCTGCCGGCACCTCGAAATCGACCCATGACTTCGAGAAGGACAACGCCTTGTCTACAACGGTCACGCCATTGTTCGTCGGGTGGCTGGCCGACGCGTGATCGCGAAAGGGGTTGGCCGGGTCGCGGCCGGGCTCGACCCAGAAGACCAGGCCGTGGCGGAGGGCGTCCTTGCCCTCGGCCGCCTTGCTGAGGGCGTCGATGAAGCCCTGGACCCTGACCCTGGAGAGGCCGTTCAGCGCCGGCAGGGCCTTCTCGAACCAATGGAGGGCCCGCGCCTGATAGCGCCTCTTGTCCGGCCCGGAAATCTTCTCGGCCACCGAACGCCAGGCGTCCCCCGCCTCCACCTGCGCCGCCGGGGTTTCGGGGACGGCCAGGTCCTGCCTCGCCGCGTCGCGCAGCGCGGCATCGCCTGCCCTGGCGAGGAAGGGCAGGCTCTTCGCCCAATCGCCCCTCACGAGGGCGTGGTATCGGCCCAGGACGAGATTGGCTTCAGGGTCGTCGGGGTTGGCCGAGACCGCCAGCTCAGCCTTCGCCGCCTGGTCGCTCTCGCGCTTGAGCTCGCCGGCCTCGCTGGCAAGCTCTGCCGCCCTCGCGGCGAGGGCGCCGTCCCTGGCAGACCGAGCGGAGGTCTCGGCTTCGCGCGCGGCCTGGAGCGCACGGTCGAAGTCGCCAGACCCGAGCGCCTCCTCGGCGAGCCCCAGCAGGCCCTCGGCGGCGGCCTGGATCTCCTGCGGAGTCGTCGCGGCCTTTCGCGCCGCGGAAAGGGCGGCCGCCTTCGCTGTCGCGGGATCGATCTTGAAGAGGTCGACGAGCCTGTCGGCTGCGACGAGGACGTTCGCGGCATCCCCGGCTTCAGCGGCCATGTCGCGCGCCTCGCTCAGGAGGACGTAACGGGAAACGAGTTCCTCGCCCGGGTCGGCGGCCAGTTTGAGCAGCCGGGCGGCGAAGGCGCGACGGGAAGCCTTGTCCTTCTTGGCGAAGTCGGCCTTGAGCAGCCCCCGGATCTCCGTTTCAGCGCGTTTCTGGTCGGCCTCCGCGGGGACCGGGGCCTTCTCCTGCTGCAGGGACAGGAGCGCCGCGATGAGCAGCCTCATTTCCTGAGGCTCTGGAGGCCGCCGAGGTAGGGCCGCAGGACCTCGGGGATGACGACGCTGCCGTCGGGTTGCTGGAAGTTCTCGAGGATGGCGATGACGGTGCGGGGCAGGGCGAGGCCGGATCCGTTGAGGGTGTGGACGAACTTGACCTTGCCGTCCGAGTCGCGGAAGCGGCAGTTCAGGCGGCGCGCCTGGAAGTCCGTGAAATTGGAGCAGCTCGAGACCTCGAGCCACTTGTCCAGGCCCGGCGCCCAGGCTTCGAGGTCGTAGGTCTTCGCGCTTGCGAAACTCATGTCGCCCGTGGAGAGGAGGACCACCCGGTAGGGCAGCCCCAGTTTCTGGAGGACCTCCTCCGCGTTCGCCGTGAGGGTCTCGAGCTCCGCCCAGGACTTGTCCGGGTGGGTGAATTTCACCATCTCCACCTTGTCGAACTGGTGGATGCGCTGCATGCCGCGCGTGTCCTTGGAGTAGGTGCCCGCCTCGCGCCGGAAGCAGGCCGTGTAGCTCGTGTACAGGATCGGCAGCTGCGCGTGGGTGAGGATCTCGTCCCGGTGCAGGTTGGTCACCGGCACCTCGGCCGTGGGGATCAGCCAGAGTTCGTCGTCCCGCAGGCGGTACATGTCGTCCTCGAGCTTCGGGATCTGCCCCGTGCCGTACATCGAGGCGCGGTTCACCAGGAAGGGCGGCCAGATCTCCGTGTAGCCGTGGGAGCGCACGTGGAGGTCGATCATGAAGTTGATCAGCGCCCGCTCGAGGGCCGCGCCCGCGCCCTTGAGGAGCAGGAAGTTCGAGCCGCTGAGCTTGGCCGCACGCTCCTCGTCGAGGATTCCCAGGTCTTTGCCCAGGTCCCAGTGCGGTTTCGGCTTGAAGTCGAGTTTCGTCCGTTCGCCCCAGGTGCGGACCGTCGTGTTCGCCTTCGCGTCCTCGCCGACCGGGACGTCCTCCCGGGCGATGTTGGGGATCCATTGGAGGAGCCCCTCGAGTTCCTTCTCGATCTCCTTCATGGCCTCTTCCGTGGCCTTGATGGATTCCTTCACCGCCTTCGACTCGGCCTGGGCGGCGGAGATGTCGGCCTTCGGGTCGGCCTTCTTCGCGGCGCCGATTTTCTGGGACAGCGCATTGATCTGCGTGTTGGCCTTGTCCACGTCCTGTTGTAGCTTCTTCCGTCGATCATTGAGCGCGACCACCTCATCGATCTTCGCGCGCCGCTCGTTCTTGGCGGCGGCATTCTTCCTGACGAGGTCTGCGTTCTCCGCGATGAATTTCACGTCGAGCATGGCTGCGGATTCTAAGGGCGTGCGGGCCTCAAGTAAAGACCTTCGCGGGAGGGGATCAGGTCCGGGGCAGGGCGCCCCGCCGCGCGACGGCGATGCCCGCGAGGACGAGGACGCCCCCGGCAAACTGCCAGGGGCCCAGGGCCTCGCCGAAGAGCCACCAGCCGAGGGCGGCGGCCACGACGGGCTGTACGAGGAGGCTCACGGCGGCGAAGGCCGCGGGCAGGTGGGCGAGGGCGAAGGCGATGAGGGTCTGGCCGCCCAGCTGGCACGCGAGGGCGAGGGCGGCGACGACGGCCCAACCGCGCGCGTCGGAGGGGACGATGGGCTCGCCGAGGAGCAGGGCGCCGGCGAGCAGTCCCGCCGAGGCGCCGAGACCGCTCCAGGCCATGACCGCGGCGGTGCTGCAGCGGGCGCGGAGCCGGGCGATGGCCAGGAGGTAGCCCGCGTAGAAGACGGCGGCCAGGATCCCGAAGCTGTTCCCGAGGAGCTGGCGGGGATCGAACCCCATGAGGACGGCCGCCCCGGCGAGCGCCGCGGCGAGGCCCCCGAGGAAGTGCGGCGTGAGGCGGTCGCGAAAGAGGAGCCAGGACCCCAGGGTGACGAGGACGGGGGCGAGGCAGGCGAGGATCGTGGCGCTGGCGATGCGGGTCTTGAGGATTGAATAGTGCCAGAAGCCGAGGTCCGCCGCGAAGAAGAGGCCGGCGGCGAGGAGGACGGCGCGGTCGCGACCGGAGGGCGGCGCGCGGCGCTCGAGGGCTGACCCGCCGGCCAGGAACGGGAGGGCGAGGAGGAGGCGCCAGAAGGCGGCGGCGGTGGGGCCGATGGTGCCGCCGTGCTCGGGGGTGCTGGCGTAGCGGACGAGGATGGGGGCGAGGCCGATGGCGGCGGCGCCGGCGAGGAGGGCGGGGAAGGCGGGACGCCGCGGATCCACGCGGGGATTGGAGCAGAAAGGCCGTTTCCGGGCAAAGAATTCATTGACTTCGGAAGGGCGGCTGCTATTATTTCACTCTCCCTGAGGGTAGAACGGAGACCGAAGTGCCCCCGAAAACAGCGAAGGAAGTCCCTGTCGAGCGTAACCGGCGCCGAGTCGTCTCGGGCGTCGTCACGAGCGACAAGATGGCCAAGACCATCACCGTGCGTGTCGAACGCTTGGTCCAGCACCCGATGTACGCGAAGACCCTGCGCAAGTACGTCACCTGCTACGCGCACGACGAGAAGGCCGAGGCGAAGACCGGAGACCTCGTGGAGCTGGCGGAGTCGCGGCCGCTCTCGAAGCTGAAGAACTGGCGTCTCTTGCGGATCGTGGCGAAGTCCGCGTCGTCGCCGGAGGGTGACGCGCGAAACGCCGCGCGACCTTCCAAGGCCGCCGCCTCCCCTCCTCCCGCGCCCTCGAAGAAGTAGAAAGACAACCCGATGATCCAGCTGAAGACCATCCTCGACGTCGCCGACAACACCGGCGCCAAGCAGGCCGGGTGCATCCAGGTGCTCGGCGACTCGAGGCGCCGCTATGGCCGGGTGGGGGACATCATCGTGGCCTCCGTGAAGCGCGCCCTTCCCGGCGCCGCCATCAAGCAGGGCGACGTGGTCAAGGGCGTGATCGTGCGCACCAAGCACGTCATCCGGCGCGAGGACGGGTCCTACGTCCGCTTCGACCGGAACGCGATGGTCCTGCTGGATGCCGACGGCAACCCGCGCGGGACGCGCATCTTCGGCGCCGTGCCCCGGGAACTCCGGGGCAAGTTCATGAAAATCATCTCGCTGGCGGCGGAAGTGGTATGAAGATCCGGAAGAACGACATCGTCCAGGTCATCACCGGGGACGACTCCAAGGGCAAGGAGCCCAAGACGGGCAAAGTGCTCTCGGTCGACCTCGACCGGGGGGTCGTGCTTGTCGAGGGGATCAACTTCACCTGGAAGCACCTCCGCCGCTCGCAGCAGCACCCGCACGGGGCCCGCATCCAGAAGGAGTCGCCCGTCAAGGCGTGCAATGTCCGGGTCGTGTGCCAGTCGTGCAGCAAGCCCACCCGGATCAGCCTGAAGAAGCTGGAGGACGGGGAGAAGGTCCGCGTGTGCAGGAAGTGCAATCAGGCGGTGACGCCCGAGTCCTAAATGGCCAGACTGCTCGAAAAATACAGGACCGAAATTGTTCCCGCGCTCCGAAAGGCGCTGGAAACGGAGAACGTTCACGCCCTGCCGAAGCTGGACAAGATCGTCGTCTCGATGGGCGTGGGGAAGGCCCTCGAGAACAAGAACTCGCTCGACGCCGCGGCGAAGGACCTGGCGATCATCACGGGGCAGAAGCCCATGGTGACGCGGGCGCGGAAGTCGGTGGCCGGGTTCAAGCTCCGAAAGGGGCAGCAGATCGGCCTGAAGGTCACCCTGCGGGGCAGCCGCATGTACGAGTTCCTGGACCGTCTGGTCACGATCGTCATCCCCCGCATCCGCGACTTCCGGGGCCTCTCGCCCAAGGCGTTCGACCAGGCGGGGAACTACAACCTCGGGATCTCGGAGCAGGTGGTCTTCCCCGAGATCAACATCGACAAGATGGAATTCGTGCAGGGGATGAACATCACCATCGGCGTGAAGGCCCGGAAGCCGATGGATTCGTTTCAGCTCCTGAAGCACCTGGGCGTGCCGTTCCGGCAGCAGCAATAGGAGTCGAAGGGACTTATGGCGAGCCTCCGCTGGAAGGTCAAGCAGAAGCTGGAACCGAAGTTCAAGGTCCGCAAGTACAACCGCTGCTCGATCTGCGGCCGCCGCCGCGGCTACTACCGGAAGTTCAAGATCTGCCGCCTCTGCATCCGGATGCTCGCGAACAAGGCGGAGATCCCCGGGATGCGGAAGGCTTCGTGGTAGCGTAGGGAAGGACGAGGACGATGCCCAGCAGCGACCCGGTCGGCGACATGATCGCGATGATCAAGAACGCGAAGCAGCGCCGCCACAAGCGCGTGGACCTCCCCCACTCCCGTCTCAAGGAGGGCGTGGCGAAGGTGCTCGTGAGCGAGGGCTATCTCGAGGACGTGAAGGTGACGGCCGAGGAGAAGCGGCCCCAGATCAAGAGCATGCACCTCTTCCTGAAATACGACCCGGAGGGCGGGCCGGTGATCACGGAGATCCGCCGCATCTCCAAGCCCGGGTGCCGCATGTTCCGGGG
>JAHFOZ010000074.1 GCA_023261405.1 Planctomycetota bacterium | reverse complement strand
CATGAAGCGGAGCGAGCTCGCGCTGCCCTCCGCCTTCGGCCGCCCGCGCTTCATCCGGCTGGGCGGCTGCGTCGCGCTGGCGGTGGCGATGCGGCGGGCGAATTCCTGAAGGGCCGGGAGCGGCACGGAGCCCTGCAGGACCCGAGATCCCGCCCTTCCCGGCATCCGCGCCACGCTACCGCCTCCGTTTCGACGCCGCTGCCAGCGCCTTCCCCGCCCACTCCGCCAGTTCCTCCGCGTCCTCGAGCACGTCCGCCGGGACCTCGTAGTAGGAAGCCAGCCGCTGGCGGGCGCTCGGACGGAAGGGCTTCATCCCCGCCTCGACGTAGGCCGCCCGGCTGCGTTCGTCCGTTTTCAGGTAGAATCTGCCCTTGAAGAGGATGCCGAAGAAGTCGCCGCCCCGGTAGAGGCCGTGCCCGCCGAACATCGCGCGCGCCTCGACGTCCGGAACGCCGCGCAACTGGTCGACCACGTAGTCGTGGAAAGAGTCCCGCTTCATCGGACCAGGAGCGCGTCGCGCCGCGCCTCAGGCACTTCCCACGCCTCCACCCCTTGTCGGCGGGCCCACACATCCAGCAGATCCCGCCGCAAGCCCGCGCCCATGCGGACGGATGATACACGGGGGGGCAAAGGGGTGGAACAGGAGGATTCGCAGGGGGGCGAAGAGCCCGGGGAGGATCGGGGCCTTCAAGGCCCGCGCGAGCCGAAGGCGGGGGCGGCGTTCATTTCTTGGGCCGATCCTGACAAGGGGTATAATCACCCGTCGGAGCACGCGAGGAGGGGCCCCCCGGCCTGCCGGGCCAGAATCCCATCCGTTAGGAGGCACGTCCATGCCGACCCTCTTGAGATTCCTTCCGCTGGTCCTGCTGCAGATGGGTGGCGCCGCGGTCCTGGCGATGCCCGCGCCGTGCCGGGGGGAGCAGTTCGTCCTGTTCGACGTGACCTTCAGTTACACCAAGGACGACGCGGACAATTCAAAGCCGAGCAAATCGCACTACTACGTCAAGGGCGACACGCTGAATCCGGACCGCCCCAAGGACTGGACGGCCCCGGTGGACTACCGCAACGGCACGGTCCACATCCGCACCGAGGTGCTTGAGAAACCCGCGGGGGGCCAGCCGACCACCTGGAATCTCTGCTACATCCCGAACAAGGGTCAGAAGAACGGATACGGCTGCACGAGCACCGGGGTCTACAAGGAGAAGGGAGTGCACGAGCAGGACGTGTCGATGAAGTCGTTCTGGGAGAACGATTCGATCGTCTGGTCCCAGGGGATCAAGCAGATGGACCTCGTCATCAAGGACGACAAGAACCTTCACGCCCACAAGCGCAGCGACCCCGAGAACTTCTTTCCCACCAAGGTCAGAATCACGATGATCCAGGTGGCGGCGGGGTCGAGGTACGATTCCAGTCTCGTTCCAAACCTGCCTGCCCCCGGAGGGAAGGATTGAGCCGGACCGGGCGCTCCTTCAGGAGAGGTCGCGGGTTCGGAAGGCGCCGGGGGACATCCTCTCGGAGCGATCCCCGCAAGTTGCCCGGTCCCCTCCGCAGGACGCCAAAGGGATGCTCCTTGCCGGAGGGGCTGTCAAGACAGTATGGCCGTATAGGCGGACTTCCGGTAATCACAGGGCTTGGGACATGGCGGTACGGAGCGCGGATCAGGATTGGGCCTCAACGCGAAGAGTCCGGCTAACTCCCGACGGACAGAGACCCGATTGGGCCGTAACCCGGTGAGACGCCCTGAATGTATGCATTCGGCTATCCCGGGGGACGAACGGAAGGAAAGGGCAGGGAGGAGCCGCGGGCTCTGTTCAGGGCGACTCACCGAGACCGCTTTTCCGGTAGCAGTTCTTCCACCAGGAACCGGGTCTTCGCCGGAACCAGGCGTTCCGGGCAGTACTTGCTGATGATGTCAAACACCTGATCCGCCTGGGTGAGCTTCAGGTGCCGGATCAGGAAGGTGACGTCATCCCGGTCGTGAGAGTCGAACCGGGCCGAGAGGCACTTCATCGCCAGCATGTAATCCGGGCCGGGGGCCCAGACTCGCAGGTGGGACAGACTGAGGACGGGCACCCGCGGGGGCTCGGAAAGGAAGTAACCCTTGGCGGCATCGTTCAGCCAGTCTTCGGGGACGTCGTGGGTGCGGCTCACCGCCTTCGCCGCGTCCCGGATCTGCCTGGCCGGCTCGAAGATCGCATCCACGTCCTTGGTCGCGGGCCGTGTCCGAAAGACGAGGCACATGACCGCGCCCCCGCAGAGGCCGATCTCGCCGATGACCTCCTTCTTCTTGAGCTCCCCGTTCAGCGCCCGAAGGAGCTTCCGGATCAGATCGGCGCTCAGCACGCTTCAGGCCCGATCGAGGAAGTTGTCGAGGACGAAGACGTTTCGCTTCCGGAAATCGACCGGAGAGTGGACGAGCGCGAACGCCTTGAGCGATTGAACCCCTGAGACGAACCAGGGCTCCCCGAGCCGTCCCACCCCAGGGCACCACGCGGGCGGCTCCATGCCGGCTTCCCTGCAAAGCGACTCCACGGTCGAAGCGATGAGGCAGAGGAGGGGGTTCGGGGTCTCAGGGGCAGGCGGGTCGGCCAGCAGTTCCAGGCGGGGCCGGCGCCGGAATGCATCGACGAAGTTGAAGAGGTGGACCGGCCAGGAGGCCTCCCCGTCCAGAAAGATCCTCTCGGAGATGTCGATCACGGAATCCACCTCGCGGCTGAGCCGGCGCTCGATCGTCCGCTCGATCGCCCCTTCCGGGAGCCCCAGGGAGCGGGCGACTTTCTCGAAGGTGGAGAGCCGGCCGTCGTGCTTTCCGGACTCGAGAAGTTGGATCGTCCTGAAGGAAACTCCCGCCTTCGAGGCGAGGCCGCGCTGAGAGATGGCGCGGCTGATTCTACCCGACTTGAAGGCCTTCATGGAGGGCATTCTAGATGACATATTATAGTATGTCAATTCCAGGATTCTGCCCTCCCCCCTTGGAATGCAGGGGCTCTGCGCGCTCAGGGACTCCTTGTCCAGCTCGACCCAGACGCAGAGTCGCGAGAGGCGGGCGGAGAGCCCGCCGCCATACCCCCACGGGAAAGGCGCGAACCCGGCGCGCGCCGCCCAGGCACCCGCGACCCCGAGGTCTTCGAGCGGCTCGGGCGCGCGGAGGATCAGGGCGACCGCCCCGGAGAAAAGGCATCCGCCGAGGATCAGCGGCCCGAGGAGGCGGACCACATGCAGCGGGTCCGCCGGCGCATCTCGCTCCGGATCGTCATGAGAGCTCAAGAGTGCCACGACGCCGGCGGCCGGTCAAGGGGCCGTCCGCGGAGCTTTCCCCCGAGGCACCGCCCGCGCTCCCGCCGTGATCGGGGTTTGCGAGATGAGCGACGCGGCTCTGAGCGTCACAGCTCCTTGATCTTGATGTTCCGGAACTGGACCAGGCTGGGCGGGCCGCTCCACTTGCCCTCCTTGTTTTTCCCGCCGTGGTGCTGGAGGCCGAGGGGGCCCTTCGCGGGCATGTCGGGAAGCGTGGCGTTCTCGATGACCTTCTCGCCGTTGAGGACCACCGTGAGGACGTTGCCCTTCAGGGTGATCTCGAAGGAGTTCCACTCGCCGATGGGCTTGTCCGCCTTCTTCTTCGGGGTGACGCCCGCGCGAACCTCCGGGGGCATCTTGGGGTCCATCCGGTAGCCGTAGACTTCGCCCGAGCCCACCGGCCAGCACCAGATGTTCACCTGCGACTTCCCGTCGCGCCGGCGGGTGTAGATCCCCGAATCGGAGTCGGGCAGGGCCATCTTGATCGGCTTGCCGTCGGGGCCGAGCTTGTGGGATCCGTCGGGGAGGATGTCGTACACGTTGGGGTTGGTGAACGGGGTCTCCTTGATCCGCCAGTCCACCCTGAGGACGAAGTCGCCGAACTCCTTCTCCGTGAAGAGGTGCTTGTCCTTGGCCTCGCTCAGCGCGTCGTAGTCGATCACGCCGTCCACGACCTTCCAGTGGCCGTTGTCGCCCTCCGGGACCTTCCAGCCGGCGAAGTCCTTCCCGTTGAAGAGGGGGACGAAGCCGTCCTTGTCCTTCTCCTGGGCCGCGGCGCGGGCGGGACCGAAGGCAAGGGCGGCGACGAGCGCGATCACGGCGGTCCTCATGGGCGTTCCTCCAAGCGAAGCGGACATCCTATATACGACCGGTTCCCCGGTGAAGAGATATCATTCGATTGGGCGAAGGAAACGGCCCGCCGCGGCAACTAAGCGGGCGGCCGTGATGAAGCTGATGGACATCCGCGACGCGGTGGACCCGGCGTCCTTCTTCGAGACGTTCTATCCGCGGGTCTACGGGTTCGTGGCCGCCGCGACGGGGGCCGCGCACGCCGACGTGGAGGACCTCGTCCAGGAGACCCTCCTCCACGCGTGGCGGAACCGAGGGCAGTTCCTGGGCGGATCGTCTCTCCTCACCTGGATCCTCGCCGTGGCGCGGAACCGCGTCCGAATGCGGCTGCGCGGCTCCTCGCGGGAGGAGGACCGCCTGCGGGCCCGCCGCGCGCTCGAGGCGATCGACACCGAGCTCATCCCCGCGGACGTCCTTGAGACCGCGGAGCTCGTGCGCGCGGTCCGCACGGCGCTGGAGGAGATCGACGCCGCCTATGCCGACCTCCTCGTGCTCCGCTACTTCGACGGCATGTCCGTGCGGGCGATCGCGGAGGCGCTGGGCGAGGGGGAGAAGACAGTCGAGTCGAGGCTGCACCGGGCGCGGGAGGCGATCCGGGAGCGGCTCCGGAGGGATGAGCGTGGATAGCCCCGGCATGTTCGAGCGCAATCTCGAGGCCCTGGTCCGCCGCGCGGCGCTGCCCGTGCGGGAGGGGCATGTCGAGCGGGGGCGCGTGGAATTCCTGAAGCGGCTCGCGTCCGATCCGGAAGCGGCGGCGCGGACCCTGAAATGGAGGATGATGGCCATGATGCTCTCAGTGGCGGCGTGCGGCATGGTCCTGTGGGCGACCCTTGCGGTGCGCGAGCCGCAGACGACGACGACCCCCGCGTCCCCGGAAGCCCGTCTGCAGGGGGCGGTTCCCGGGGAGGGGGCGAAGACTGCGCAGGAGACGCCGCCCGTCACGGCGCCTCCGAGGCCGAGGGAGCCCCGGACTCCGTCTCGCGAGGCGATGCCCAGGGATGCGACGGTGACGCTGACTGCAAAGGTCCCCAAGGCTCGCGACGCTGCGCCCGCACTGGCGGTCGAGGGCACCGCCACGTTCCCCGATCGCACGCAACTCGTCCTGTCGTTCTACCGGATGGAGGAACGCTTCGCCGCCGGTCGGCTGGTGTCGGACGCGGGGCAAGTGGGGTCAGGCATGATGGTCCGGGTGGAACGCCGTCGCTTCGAGGGCCACGCGACTTGGGGTGGCCCCGGGATGTACCTGGTCACGGCCGGCGCGCTCGTGGAAGACCCTTCCGGCCCACGCATCTGGAAGTTCGAATTTCCCGGATGGGGGGACGATCTCATGGGCGCGCTGCCCGGGGGCCTGGTCGATCTGGACGAGGCCTCGCGGGATGCGGCGGCGTTCTTGAAGAAGTTCGGGGAGGCGTGCGGCACGGAGGTCCTTTGGGCCGCCCGCAAGCGGGAGATCGGAGACGAAGGGGACCGACTCCTCAAGCGGCTCGTGGCGATGAAGGCGGCGAGTCTCTACCCGGCCGCGCACAACCAGATCGTCCTTTCGATCAACGGCCTCCTGGGAGCCCGGACCTGGTTCAAGTGGAAGGAGGGGAAGCTCAGTGCCGAATCCTACCACGCCGACGGCAAGCCGATCCCGACCTTCCGCGGGGAACCCTTCGCCATCGAGACCTACCGGAAGTACGTGGAGGAGGTCCCGGCCATCGCGGGGCGCGAGTTCGCCCTGTGGGGCGTGAAGGAACTCCGCCGTCCGGGCGCGAAGCGCGAACCCCTGCTGGAGGCCCTCAAGCTGCAGGGCGCACATGCCGGAACGGAGGCCTTCGCGGAGCGCCTGCGGGAGGCGGACGCCGGGGCGCTCGACGGGCTGGAGGCGGAGATCCGGGGGAACTGACCCGAGCGATTCATGAACCACCAAGACACAAAGACACAAAGCGATTTCAGAGGGTGCCCGTGCGGCCGTTTGATGCAGCCTTGCCCCAGGGGTCGGTCGTCCTCGGGTTCGACAGTCCGTGGAATCGCCCGGAACAAGGACCTCGTACACCCCATGGAGAAACGGCGTCTCTCGGCTCAACTCCGCCCGCTTGGTGTCTTGCTGTCTTCGTGGTGATACCTCTTAGGAGTCTCCGCTAAAGCTCCCCCCACTCTTGGTATTCGCTCCGTCATCGTACTATTATAGAGACCTCCATGAACCGAGCCCTCGTCCTCGCCCTGTCGATCCTGGCCCCGGCGGCCCAGGACTCCACGTTCAAGGTCCGCGAATGCCTCGAGAGGATGCAGGACGACGACATCGACGTGGCCGACCAGGCCGCCGCGGACCTCGTCAGCCTGGGGCAGACGGCGCTCGGGGTGCTGCGCGAGGAATTCACGCGCCGGGGGGGCGACCTGAGGCTGCGGATCGAGGTCGTGATCGGCCGGATCGAGCGGGCGGAACGGATGAAGAAGGCGGTGGGCACCGTCCCACGCGTGACGGTCGACGTCAAGGACGCCCCGGTGGCCGAGGTGCTGGCCTTGCTCGAGAAACGGTCCGGGGTGAAGGTCGAGGGCGTGGAGCTCCCGGCGGACCTGCGCGTGAGCCTCAAGGCGGAGAACGAGGTCCTCTGGAAGGCTCTGGACGATCTCTGCCGCGGGGACGGGGGGCTCATGTTCCAGGTGGGCCCCAGGAGGGTCCAGATCCACCGCACCCCCTACCGCGACCTGCCCCGGGTGTTCGACAAGGGGTTCTTCTTCTTCGTGGACGGCTTCACGCTCAACCGGTACGTGGGCGCCGGCTCGAGGACCCAATTCAGCCTGCAGGCGGCGATGGTGCTGCCGCCGGGTTCCACGCCCCTGGGCGCCCACCTGGACCTTCTGGAGTTCGAGGACGACCGGGGGACCAACCTGCTGGAGGCCGCGCGGCGCGGGTTCCGCGGACGGCAGTACGGCTGGAGCGGCGGGTCCGCCCCCTCGCTGATCGTCCCGCTCTACCTGCACAGCTCCACGCCTCCGGACGAGGCCGCCACCGCGGTCGCCCGGCTGAAGGGGCGGGCGATCCTCCAGTTCGCGCTCAAGATGAAGTCCGTCGTCACCCTGGCCAAGCCGCTGGCCCAGACGGGGACCCCCGCGCGCGAGGGGACCTTCGCGCTCCTCGTCAAGAACAGCCGCCGAACGGGCGCGAACGTCCGCTTCGACCTCGAGGTCACTCACACCTACTCCACCCAGACGGCGGAGGAGGAGGCCGCGGCCAACTGGCGCGTCGAGCTCCGGGACGCCCAGGGGAAGATGATCTCCGGCCGCGCGGATTTCCGCGGGGCCTCGAGTTCCTCCTCGGGCAACTTCACCATCACGGAGACGCAGCGGCTGGGGATGACCTTCGAGGTGCCGGAGGGGACCGAGGTCGCGTCGATGGAGATCATCCAGCCGGTGGACGTCGTGGAGATGGCGATCCCGTTCCAGTTCCGGGACCTGCCGCTCCGATAGGGAGACGAGAATGACGCGCGGACTCCTCCTGGCGGCGCTTGTCCTGGGCGAGGGCCGCGAGGCCCGAGCCGAAGGGGCGCAGGACCGCTCGCGCGTCGACGAGCTGCTCTCCTCCATCACCGACCAGGACAGCCGCGCCTCGTTCCGGGCGATCGCCGCGCTGGTGGCGCTGGACCGGGAACACCGGAAGGCCACGGAGGAGGGGGCGACGAAGCTGCCGGCATTCTACCGGGAGGCCCTGCTCTCGGAGCTCTGCCTTCGGGACGAACTCGGCGAACCGTTCGGACGCGAGGTGCGGGTGACGCTGAAGGGGGAGTCTCTCGCGGCCGCGGCGCACGCGGCGGAGCTCGAGACGCTCACGGGCCTCAGGCTCGAGACGTCCAGCCTCCGCCGCCAGGCGGGCGAGCCCATCGCGTTCGAGCCGGGGGAGCGCTCGGCGATGGAGGCGCTGGTCGAGCTCTGCGCGAAGGCCAAGGTCGTCCCGGGCGCCGGCAGCTCCTCCACGATCGTGCTCAACCCGTCGCCGAATGAGATGCCCCCCTGGTGCTACCGGAACTTCGCGCTCTTCCCCGGGTACGTCTCCCTGGCGAAAAAGATCGATTTCTCCGGAAAGGCGGCGTGGAAGGGCCTGGTCTGGTGCTCGCCCCTCTCCGACCCCGGCGTCCGGCCTGCCGGTTGGAGCCCGGAGTTCCGCCTGATCGAGGCGGTGACGGACAAGGGGGTCCTGATCGAGGCGGCGCCCAAGGACCGTCCGACCGCCTTCCGGACGACGGACGAGGACGCGCCGAAATCCGGCTACGCCCGCGCCCCCAGCTTCACGGTGGCCCTGCGGCTCCCCGATCCGCTGCCCGAGAAAATCGCCCGCCTCCGGGGCGTGGCGACCGTGCAGCTCGCGAAGTCGGTCCGCGAGTTCTCGCTGGCGGGGACCGGCGAGACGGCCCGCGCCGAGGACGACGATTTCGAGGTGGTCCTCACGGACGGCGAGCTCGGGGAGACCTACCAGCCCGAGGCGATCTTCACGGTGCGCCCCAAGAAAATGAAGCCCGAGCAACTTCTGGCGCTCCCGCTCCGCGCGGAGCCGGCCTACAAGGGCCTCGGCCGCGGCCAGACCCACTACGAGAGCAAGATCGTGGGCAAGATGGTGGAGTACCGGGTCCGCTGGTGGCCCTTCGACTACAGCGGCATCCGCGACGGCCGGCCCGAGCTGGAGAGCCTCAAGGTCTCGATGACCGTGGGCCACGTGGAGCGCCCCGTCTACATCGAGCTGCGGGACCTGCCGCTGAAGTGAGCGCCGTGAGCCCGGGGAGAAACACAAGCACGCTTCCAACCACCAAGGCGCCAAGACACCAAGATTCCCAAGCGGAGACTTGGTGTCTTCGTGTCTTGGTGGTTCAAGAATAGGACGGGCTAAGGTTTTTCCCCGAGGCAGTACAACAGCTCCTGCCGGCGACCCTCGATCTTCAGCGCGACTCTCGTATAGACGCGGCCGCCGCAGATCGCCGGCGTCGCGAAGGCCTCGTCTCCGAGCTTGCTGGTCGCCAGCGGGGTGTATTTCCCGGGGTCGGCCTGGAAGACGAAGGTCTCTCCCGCCTCGTTGGTGGCGTAGATCCGCTCGCCCACCCGCACCGGCGAGGCGCTGAACGTGCCGCCGAGGCGGGCCTTCCACAATTCCTTGCCCGTGTCGGAGGTCCAGCAGGCCGCCAGGCCGGCGTCCAGCACGCCGTAGAGGTGCCCGTCGTGGAAGAGAAACGAGGGCACGTAGACGCGGTCCTTGGTCTCCCAGGCGACTTTCCCCGAGCCGTCGGCGCGGACGGCCGCGAGATGGTTGCGCGGGTACCCGCCGCTGGAGTAGACGTGCGTCCCGTCCGTGACCGTCGAGGTGACGCATTCGGTCGTCGCCCCGGCCGTCTCCCAGAGGACGGCCCCCGTCATCGGGTCCAGGCTGGACACGAGGTCGCAACCCGTGAGCAGGAGCTGCTCGCGGCCGGCCGCGCGCAGGACGACCGGGGAGGCGTAGTTGGGGTTCTTGGGCCGCTCGCGCCTCCACACGGTCGCGCCGGTCTTCCGGTCGAGGCCCGCGACCACGCCGCCGCCGTGATGGTCCGCCGAGACGATCACGAGCGAGCGGTGGAGGGCGGGGGAGGATGCGTAGCCCTGGTGGATGACGTAGTCGCTGATCCTCGTCTGCCAGAGGATCTTCCCGTCGCGGCTGAGGGCGCTGGTGGTGACGGCGTTCGTGTTGGCGAAGTTGATAAAGATCCGCTCCCCGTCGCAGGCGACGGTGCACGACGCCCCGGACGCCTTGGCGTTCTTGCGCATGGCGCCGCCGCGGTGCACCTCGGTCTCCCAGAGCCTGCGGCCGGTGGCCCGGTCGAAGCAGAGCACCGATTGGGAGGCGGTCGTCTCGTCGCAGGCGGCCAGGTAGACGTGGTCCCCGAAGACGGTGGGGGAGCCGTGCCCGCGGCCCGGGACCTCGGTCTTCCACACGACGTTCTCCGTCGCGCTCCAGGTGAGCGGGGGCTTCTGGTTCACGTGGGCGGTCCCGTCTCCCCTCGGCCCGCGCCACCAGGGCCAGTCGGTCTCCGCGACGCGGATGGGATCATCCGCCTGCGGGGCGGCCGCCGGCGCGAAGCCGACCACGAACAGGAGGACGGTCCACGCGGGGTGCCTCATCCAGCGGCTCCTTCAGGGGGCGAGGTTGTCCCCCATTACTACGCGGAGAAGGCGGGTGAATGATTCAACGGCGCCCCCTCCCGGGCGTAGACTATCCGGGCCCCCACTGAAAGGATCCACGATGACCCGTTCTACGCTTCTCGGTTCGGTCGTCTTCCTGGCCGCCGGAACTTCCTTCGCGGGCGATGGCGGCGGCGCGGAGGGTGAGCCTTCGAAGCTCCTCGTCTACGTGGGGACCTACACGGGAGGCGAAAACAAGGGCATCCACCTCCTGGACCTCGACCTCGCCACCGGGGCGCTCTCCAACCCGCGCCTCGCGGGCGAGGCGGTGAACCCGACCTTCCTCGCCATCCATCCCGGCCGGAAGTTCCTCTACGCCGTGAGCGAGATCGGCACGCTCGGCGGGAAAAAGACCGGCGGCGTGAGCGCTTTCTCGATCGACCCGAAGAGCGGCGGCCTCACGCCCCTCAACCAGCAGCCCTCCGAGGGCGCCGGGCCCTGCCACCTCGTGGTCGACAAGGCCGGGAAGAACGTCCTCGTCGCCAACTACGGCGGCGGGAGCGTGGCGGTCCTCCCCATCCAGGAAGACGGCAAGCTCGCCCCGCCCTCCTCCTCGATCCAGCACACCGGCTCGAGCGTCAACGCCAGCCGCCAGAAGGAGCCGCACGCCCACTCGATCAACCTGGATGCCGCGAACAAGTTCGCCTTCGCCGCCGACCTGGGACTCGACAAGGTCCTCGTTTACAAGTTCGATGCCGCAAAGGGTAGGATCGAGCCGAACGATCCGCCCCATGCGTCCGTCGCCCCCGGCAGCGGCCCGCGTCACTTCGCGTTCCATCCGGACGGAAAGCACGCGTACGTCATCAACGAGATCCTGTCCACGCTCACCGCCTTCGCCTACGACGCCGCGAAGGGCGAGCTCAAGGAGCTCCAGACCCTGACCACGCTCCCCGCCGACGCCAAGGCCGGGAACTCCACCGCCGAGGTGGTCGTCTCTCCCGACGGGAACTTCGTCTTCGGGTCGAACCGGGGCCACGACTCGATCGCGATCTTCTCCGTGGACGCCGCGACCGGGAAGTTGAGCCCCGCCGGCCATGCCTCCACGCAGGGGAAGTCGCCGCGGAACTTCAACGTCGACCCCACGGGGAAGTACCTCCTGGCCGCGAACCAGGGCTCGGACTCGATCGTGGTCTTCAAGATCGACCCGAAGACGGGGGCGCTCACGCCGACGGGGAGCACCGCGAAAATCTCCAAGCCGGTCTGCCTGCGGTTCCTCCCCGCGGCGGAGTAACGAACCGCAGAGATCGCAGAGGCCACGGATACCCCTACCGGAGGGTTCAGCGGCCGTCTCTGCAGCCTTCGATTCCTCTGCGGTTCATCCTTCCCGGCGGGAGCCTCCGCGGGTACAATCCCGCCGCTTCCATCGAGGTCGAGCCGCATGGCGCACTTCATCATGCAGACCCAGGGCCTGCAGAAGATGTACGAGAAGAGGACGGTCCTCTCGGACATCACGCTCTCCTTCTACCACGGCGCGAAGATCGGCGTGCTCGGGGGGAACGGCACGGGGAAGTCCACGCTCCTCCGCATCATGGCCGGCGTGGACAAGGACTTCGACGGCAAGCTCTGGCACAACCCGGGGACGAAGATCGGGTTCGTCCCGCAGGAGCCGCTCCTGGACACCTCGAAGACGGTGCGCGAGGTGGTGGAGGAAGGGGTGGGCGAGACCGCCCGGCTGCTCAAGGACTTCGAGGACGTCAACGTGAAGCTCGGCGAGGGGCTGGAGGGGGACGCGCTCCAGGAGGCGATGGACCGCATGGGCGCGCTTCAGGAGAAGATCGACGCGACCAACGCCTGGGAGCTGGAGCGCCACCTCGAGATCGCCGCCGACGCGCTCGAACTGCCGCCCTGGGACGCGAAGGTCGAGCGCCTCTCGGGAGGCGAGCGGCGGCGGGTGGCCCTCTGCCGGACGCTGCTTTCGAAGCCGGACCTCCTGCTCCTGGATGAGCCCACCAACCACCTGGACGCCGCCTCCGTGAGCTGGCTGGAGCATCACCTCGCGGGATTCCCCGGCACCGTGATCGCCGTGACCCACGACCGCTACTTCCTCGACAACGTGGCGGGCTGGATCCTGGAGCTCGACCGCGGCCACGGCATCCCCTGGGAGGGCAACTACTCCTCGTGGCTGGAGCAGAAACAGAAGCGGCAGGAGCTCGAGGGGAAGGCCAAGGCGGCGCGGGACAAGACCCTGGCGCGCGAGCTGGAGTGGATCCGGCTCTCGCCCCGCGCGCGCGTGGCCAAGCCCAAGGCGCGCATCACCGCCTACGAGAAGCTGGCCGCCGAGGCGATGGAGATCCACGAGGAGCAGATCGAGCTGCAGATCCCGCCGGGACCGAAGCTCGGCTCGAAGGTCCTGGAGCTGCGGGGCCTCCGCAAGGGGTACGGAGACAACGTCCTCATCGACGGCCTCGATCTCTCCCTCCCGCCCGGCGGGATCGTGGGCGTCGTGGGCCCGAACGGGGCGGGGAAGACGACGCTTTTCAAGATGATCACCGGCGCCGAGAAGCCGGACGCGGGGACGATCGACCTGGGGCCGTCCGTGGTCCTGGGCCACGTGGACCAGTCGCGCGAGACGCTCTCGGCCGAGCGGACGGTCTACGAGGAGATCACGGGCGGCGAGGAGGAGATCCCCTTCGGCAACCGGAAGATCAACGGCCGCTCCTACGTGAGCCGCTTCAACTTCCGTGGGACCGACCAGCAGAAGAAGGTGGGGATCCTCTCGGGCGGCGAGAGGAACCGCGTGCTCCTGGCCCGGGTCCTCCGCGCCGGGAGCAACCTGCTGCTCCTCGACGAGCCCACGAACGACCTGGACGTGGACACGCTGCGCGTGCTCGAGGAGGCGCTCCTGGCCTTCAACGGCTGCGTGGTCGTCGTGACCCACGACCGCTGGTTCCTCGACCGGATCGCCACCCACGTCCTCGCCTTCGAGGGGGACGGGAAGGTGCGCTGGTTCGAGGGGAACTTCCAGTCCTACACGGAGAAGCGCCGGCAGGAGATCGGCAGCGCCGCCGACCAGCCCAAGCGGATCAAGTACAAGAAGCTGGCCTGACGCGCCCTACTTCCTGTTCTTCGGGTCGTCCGCCGGGTTCACGTACACGATGTCCCGTGCGCCGCTGACGAAGACCACGAAGGTGGAGTCCTCCTTCGTCACGAGCCAGTGCGGCAGGGTCTTGGGGACGATGAAGGTTCCGCCCGCGGCGAGCGCCGTGCCCTTCGCCTCGTCCACCTTCTCCCCCTGGCCGAGGATGAGCCGTCCCGAGAGGACCGTGACGCACTCGTCCGCCGAGTGCCAGTGGGGCGGCCGCGTGATGCCGGCGGGGAACCTGATCCGCAGCATGTGCGGCCCGGTCTTGGGATCGCCGTAGGGAAAGCACGAGGCGGCGCCCGGGGCGAGGTCGGAGGCCTCCCATGGCACGTCCCTGGACTGGACCGCCTTGACGCCGGCGCCCTTGCCGGGCGCGGGCTTGTCGGGGCCGCACGAGGTGAGCTCGCGCGGGCCGTTCCCGAAGCGCGCGATCACGGCCTCGGTCTTGCACTTCGCCCAGTGGGCCACGCCGGCGGGGATGCTCACGTAGCCGCCGGCGCCGACCTCGACCGCCTTCACGTCGTCGAGCGTGTCGCCCTGGCCGAAGATCACCGAGCCGGAGACGACCGTGGCGAACTCGTCGACCTTGTGGTAGTGCGGCTGGACGACCATGCCCGCGGGGAACTTGATGAGGACCTGATAAGGTCCCACGGCCGGGTCGCCGTACTGGGAGGCGGTCATCATCCCCGGCAGCCCCGGGGCGGGCTCCCAGGGGGCGTCGCCCACGGCGGTCCCGCGGACCCCGGACCCGGCGCAGGAGGCGAGGACGGCGGTCAGCAGGGCGGCGGCGAAAAGTCTCATGGTTTCTCCGATCTCGAACGGCGCCCATCCTATCGTCGGAGCCCGGTTGCGGCAACGCTTCGGGAGCGGACAACAAGCACGGGTTCAATGCGAAATTCGTCGGTGGGGCAATCCCTGAAGGGTTATGCTTCAAGTGTGGCGACCGTCGAGGCGCTGATGGGCCAGATGATCCGCAAGGGCTGGAAGCCCGGCGGGCCGGTGGTCCCGGCGGTCGTGCGGCGGGTCGAGGAGGAATTCCACATCGCCTTCCCCGACGACTACCACACGTTCCTGCTCGCGGCGGGGGGTGGGGAGGCGCAGGCGCCGGAGGCCTACACGGGGCTCTGGCCGGTCGGTATCCTCTCGGCCTTCAACCGGACCTACAAGATCCCGTGGAACTTCCCCGGCCTCTTCGGCATCGGGAACGACGGCTTCATCGTCTACGCCCTCGATTACCGGCCCGGGGAGCCCGTCGTCGTGAGCCTGGGCCTCTCGAGTTCCCTCTGGGACGACGTGGTGCTCGACGCGGATTCC
>JAHFOZ010000073.1 GCA_023261405.1 Planctomycetota bacterium | reverse complement strand
CGCCGACCGCCCCCCTCTCCCGAAACGCCGCGGGCGCCGCAAGCAGACGGACTGGGCGACCTTGATCCTGCGCTCGCTCAAGTTGGACGTGCTCTCATGTCCGAAATGCCGGGGGCGCATGAAGGTGATTTCGACGATCACGGAGCCCGGGACGGTGCGGGCGATGCTCCGCTCGATGGGCCTTCCGACCGGGATTCCCGTCCGGGCCCCTCCCCGGGACCCGCCTCAAGCCGAGTTTGATTTCGTTCAGTAAGATCGCCTGAACAGGGCCCTCGGGCTCCTCTCGGCCCTCTCATTCCACTTTTCATTTCGGCGCCCTCGCCTGCGGGCTCGGGCGGGCCTTGAAGGACTCGGTTCTCAGAATCCTCCACGCCTTTCCCCCTCCTGCTCACCTCCTCTTCCCGCGCTTCACCCCTGTTTGTATCATCTATCCGCCGCCCGCCTCAGGCCCGGCGCGGAGACGAGAGCGCGGCCAAAATCTCCGGGCCGAACGCGGACGCCCGCCAGCGGCGCACGCCCGGCAGCGCCGCGAGGGCCTCGAGCGACGCGGGGGGGTCGATGGCGATCTTCTCGATCACGCGCTGCGGGAGCAGGACGCCGGGATCAAGTCCCGCCGCGGGGGCCGCCGCACTTCGCCACCGCTTCAGCTTGTCGATACGCCGGCACGCCTCGGGCTTCATCCGCACGCGCTGGGGCCTTGGCGGCGGGCGCAACTCCTCCTCCGTCACGGCCTCGGCGCGGCGCACGGCCTCCACGATCTCCGGGCCCCGCCGGATCGCCAGCCGCTCCGAGAGGCCGCGCACCCGCCCGATAGCCCCGACATCCTTCGGGCAGCGGACCGCCAGCTCCACGAGCGCCTCGTCCCCCACCAGCTTGAAGAGCGGGAGGTCGGCCCGGCGCGCCCATTCGTCGCGGGCCCGGAAGAGCTCCCGGAGCGCGGCCAGCTGGCGGGTCGAGAGCGTCTGCGCGCCTTTCGCCTTCCGGAAATCCGCGCCCTCCCGGTGCGCGGCGGGCCCCAGCTCGCCGAGCGCCTCGCTCTCCTCCACGGCCCACGCCTCCCGGCCCGCCGCCCGCAACGCATCGCACAGGCGGTCCCGCAGGACGAAGAGGTGCCGGACGTCCTCGGCCGCGTAATGCTCCTGCTCGGGCGTGAGCGGACGGCGCGACCAGTCGCAGCGCTGGAGGCTCTTGGGAAGCCGCACGCCGAGCTCGCGCTCGAGGAGCTTCTCCAGGCCCAGCTCGAGGCGCCCGCAGAGCCGCGCCGCGACGTGGGTGTCGAACATCCCGGAGAACGAAAACCCGTAATCCCGCTTGAGGAGCGCCACGTCGTTGTCCGCCGCGTGGAAGATCTTCGTCACCTTCGGGTCCGCCATGAGCGGCCCCAGAGCGGAGAGGTCTCGGACCGCGAGCGGGTCGACCAGCCCCACGCGGCCGTCCGGCGCGGAGATCTGCAGCAGGCAGACCTTCTCGAAGTAGTGGAAGAAGCTGTCCGACTCGGTATCGACCCCGACCGCCTCCACCCCCTCCAGCGAGCGGGCGAAGGCGGCGAGCTCCTCGGACGTACGGACGCAGCGTGTGGAAGTGTCGATGGGGCCCGAGGATAGGCCCCCCCGGGGATGCTGTCAAGGGAGTCGCGGGGCATCGGGAAGGCGTAAGAGGATGCGGATGCGCCCGCCGATGCTCCTGCCTCTGCTCGCGCTGGCCGCGTGCGCCGCGCCGGCGGCGCCCCCGCAGGGCGGTCCGGCCGGGACCTTCCCCCGGACGATGATCCTTCCCCAGGCGGGGGACCAGTGGTCCTTCCAGGTGGATGGCCGCGAGTGGCTCCGCTACGTCGCCGGGCCCGAGAACCCCAAGCCGTTCTTCCACCCGGTGATCGGGCCGTCCGGCCGGCCCGTGACCCGCATCACCCACCCGCGCGACCCGCACACCCACGCGCACCACCTGAGCCTCTGGATCGGACACAACGATGTGGCCGGGAGCAACTTCTGGGAGCACCTGAGGAGCCCGGCACGGATCGTGCACGACCACGTGACGAAGATCGAGGACGGCGACCCGGCCTCGATCACGATCCGCGCGAAGTGGCTGGACGGCGAAAGGAAACTCCTCCTGCTCGACGAGCGCACGTGGACGCTGACGCCCCGCTTCGGCACGATCGGCGCGCACGGCCACGGGGAGTTCACACTCGACCTCGCGCTCAAGCTCACCCCGGCGGCGCCCACGCTCACCCTGGGGAAATCCAACTTCGGCATGGTAGCCGTCCGGGTCGCGAAGACGATGGGAACGATCGACGGCGGCGGCACGATCCTGAACAACGAGGGGAAGGTGAACGAGAAGGAGCTCATGCCCCACCGTCGGGCGCGCTGGTGCGACTACTCCGGCCAGGCCGCCCCGGGCGAGGTGAACGGCATCGCCTTGTTCGACCACCCCGGCAACCCCAACCACCCGAGCTACTTCCACGTCCGCGGCGACGGATGGATTGGCAGCTCCCTCACCTTCGAGGCGCCGATCGAGATCTCGAGGGAGAAGCCCCTCACGCTCCGCTACCGCTTCCTCGTGCACCGGGGCGGGGCCGACCCGAAGCGCCTCGACGCGGAGTGGGAGTCCTGGTCGAAGAGCTGATCTTCAGGGCTGCTTCGGGGGGAACCCTTCCGGCATCCAGCCCGGAAGGTCCTTGATCGAGTCGCGCGCGGCGGCCGAGGTGGGGATGCCCCAGGCGACAAAGAAGGGGCCCAGGTTCTTCCCGGCCGTGCGGCTGAAGCGGACCATCCACTGGTCGCGCTTCTCGTCGTCGTTCTTCGGGCGCTTCTCGCGGGGCAGGTCGCGGTACTCCGCGAAGACCTTCTTGAACGCGTCCCAGCCAAAGGCGTCCTTGAGCTGGACGTAGGTCTGCAGCGCGAGGAAGGGATCGTCCTTCCAGTCGGCGAACCTCGCCCCGCGGCCGAGGTACGCGGCGATGCGCCGGCCGGGATTCCGGAGGTCGTCGTGGCCGTCTCCTCCCTTCACGCCGCACACGGTCTCCAGGAGGTAGAGCGAGAAGAGATTGTTCGTCACCTCGCCGGTGCCCTCGAAGGTCCAGTCGCCCTGCTGGTGGTTGTGCCCCAGCTCGTGGACGAGGCCCCACTGGCCCTTCGTCATCTTCTCGAGCCCCGCCATCGCGGACGCGGCGTCGAGGTGGGTCATGATCGGGTATCCCGAGTGCATGTAGCCGGCACTGATCTGGACGTCCGAGACGTAGCGCTCCGGGCGGCGACGGTCATGCGGGATCGCGGCGAGGTCGGCGGCCGCGTCGAGGATGCGGTCCCAGAGTTCCATGAGGGGCCCCGGGTCGTCGAGCGCGCGGATCTCGGACGACGGGACGGTGAGGATCACCTTCCGGGTGGCCAGTTCCGCCCACGGCCCCGGGCGGGCTCGGATGAGTTTCCACTCCGCTGCGTCGGTCTTCCCCCGCTCGTAGAAGGGGGCCTCGACGGCGCCCGAGATCGTGAGCGAAGGCGCACCCGGCTTCGCGTTCGAGGGGACCTCGATGTAGACCAGGCCGCCGAAGGGACTGGCCGCCTCGGTCTTCTCGCCACGGAGCGGGACCGAGCGGGCGATGTCGGGGACGCGCGACCACCTGGCGTGATGCCAGAGTCGGTCGCTGTGGGCCCCGATCCGCAGGGTAAGGTTCGTCCCCGCGGGCGCCGCGACGGTGACGACTTTCCCCGGCGGCGAATAAAGACCCGTGCTGTGCCAGCCTGGGACCGCGAGGTCGATCGTGATCGCGCGGGAAACGGCCGGGGCGTCCGCGGGGACGGCGCCCGGGAACTCGGCCGCCGCCGGGTGGGCCTTGACCCGGGACGCGGGGAGGTCGCGGATCGACTCGAGCTGGCAGGCCAGGAGAAACCGATCGAGCGGCCTGCCGAGGGGCGCCTTCGCCGTGGGGACGAGCGCCGCCCCCCGCTCGGCGAGGAGCGCTTCGAGGCGGGGCCGCATCTTCGTGTCGTCCTTCGGCAGGAGCCGGAAGGCGTCCATCGCGGCGTCCGACGCCTGGAGGAGCTCGGCATCGTTCTTCCTCTTGGTCAGATCGACGAGCGCCTCGAACGCGCGAAGGCCGTGGACGAGGGGCGGCACGGACGCCACCGCAAAACCCGCCTTCCCCGTCCTCTCGGCGAACCCGTCCGTCCATCCGATCCCCGCCGGGGCGAGGAGCCGGTTCAGGGAGTTCGAGGTCATCGGCTTGTCCCCCGCCCCCTGCAGCCAACCCCAGCCCGTGAGGGCCGCGAGGAGGCCGCCGCCCCCGCGGACGAACTTCGACACGGCCTCGATCTCCGCGTCGCTGAGGCTGGCGCGGGAGAGAATGAGGACATCGAGGTCCGCGAGTTCGGAGACCCAGCCGGCGCGGGTGAGGGCCCGTGCCTTGAGTCGCGCGGCCGGTTCGTGTCCCAGGACCCCGACGCGGAGCGACACCTTCCGGCCTGTCCAGGCGAGGGCGTTCTCGAGGAGCTTCCCCGTATCGGCCTCGTCCGCCGCCGCCTTCGCCAGGTAGCCGTCGTGGGAAAAGGCGACGACGCGCCCCTTTTCCAGGGTCCCCGCGGCGACCACGGGAACGGCGAGCTTCCCGCGCTTCCCGGCGACGGCCACGAAGGCATCCTCCCCCCAGACGGAGAGGGAGCCCGGCGAGCCCGGCGAGCCGATCTCGCGCACGTCCTTCAGGAGCTCGGCTGCGGGATCCTGTGGGGCCGGCAACAGCAGCAGGAGCAGGAGCGTCGCGCGCATGTCGTTGAAGTATACGCGTGCGGGACTACTGAGTTTGGAAGCGGACCGGGTCGCCCACGCGCACGACCTTCCCGGCCTCCGAGGGCGGGATGCGCGTGTTGACCGTGAGCCGGTAGTACGTGTCGAAACGCGTGGGCTCCGCCCACGAGGGCAGGGTCTCGCGGCGGCGCTCGAAGAACGTCTTCTGGAATCCCGAGAGCGCCGCGCCGGTGTCGGGGTCCCTCGACGGCACCGCGCAGCGCCGGCAGGGGTTCGTTCCCTCGACGAGGACGTTGCCGATGCGGAACCGCACCGCCTCCCCCTTCTTCGCGTAGAGCCGGTCGTCCCAGAAGGGCTCCACGCCGCCGATCTCGAGGTTGGCGCGGAAGCGGCGCCGCGTTCCTTCCAGGGTGAGCGGCGGAAACCACGAGGCGACCGTCTCGAGCGTGGCCGTGCCGACGACGGTAGGTCCCGGCGCCTCGAGGTCGTCCAGGAATCCCGGTCCGTCGTTGCGCTCCAGCCGGACGCGCCGTCCAAGCTGGCCGCCGAACCACTCCTCGAGAAACGCGCGGTCGCGGTCGAACTCGAAGCGCAGCCCCTCCCACGTGACGGCGGTCCCGTCCGGATCGAAGCTCGCGCGGAGGCGGTGCACGGCCGGGTCGTTCTTCCCGTTGACGAATGACCCGTCCTCCCCCACCAGCGCCCAGCGCCGGTCGAGCGCCAGCCCGCCGGACGGGGCGATCCGCCACTCGCGGACCTCGAGCGGGTCGAGGGCCTTGATCGGATAGATCCGGATGCCGGCCAGGAAGGCCATCGGGCTGGATTCTATTTGAGCGTCTCGAGCCAGGAGACCAGGTCCGCCACGTCCTGCGACGAGAGCCCGAGGTTGAGCCCCTCCGGCATCGGCGACCGGTCCGTCCTGAAGCGATGGACGACATCCACCGAAAGGATGTTGACGATGTTCCCCTCCCGATCGTTGACGGACAGCTGATCGAGGACGCTCTCGTCGACCGCGCCGTGGTGGACCCTCTGGTCGCGCGTGGTCACGATCGAGCTCTTCCACTCCTCCTTCACCTTCAGCGAGGGCAGGAGGATGCTCTCGGCAAGTTCCTTCCGGCCCAACCGGGCCCCCACTCCATGGAGGGACGGACCCGCCTTGCGCACGACCTCCTCCCCGGCCTCCTCCGTCAGATGGCACTGAGCGCAACGGGCTCCCTGGAGGTCGGCGAAGAGCGCCTTGCCTTTCGCAGCCGCACCCGCGAGCTTCTCCGCGGCGGCCAGGACCTCCTTCACGTCCTGCTTCGCGGGCGGCGGCTCCAGGAGCTTTCCCGCCGGCTCGGCGGGCAGGTGCAGGCTGAATCCCCACTCCTTCCCCGCCCTCCCGCAGCGGATCATCAGGTGCGTCACCCCGGGCTGCAAGACCGCACGAACGATCTCGTCGGCCGACCGCCACTCGCGCGCCACCTTCCTCTCGTGCGCAAGCTTGCCCCCGATCCAGACCGCAACCGTGCCGGCGGCCCCGACGCGGAATTCCGCCGACCTCGCCTTGGGAGTGTAGATGCTCGCGGAGGCGTACGCCACGGCCTCCGGGGACGGACCCAGGCGGGCGGCCAGGTCCATATATCCGCCCCTCCCATCATCGGCCTGAATCCACTTGACGTCCCGCGTCCCCACGCCCGTATAGACCTTCTGGTAGTCGCCCTCCATCAGGCCGCCATCGTTCATGGTGATATCGAACGGCTCCCCGCGGCCAGGGGGCAGCGGCCCCAGGACATTCCAGCGGGGCATCGGCTGGGACTGCACATAGAGCGACTGGAGTTCCAACCGCACCTCCCGGCTCAAGATGCCGGCCGCCAGCTTCCGCTCCAGGGGGGGACGCGGATCCAGCCCCATGCGCCCCTGGAACGAAAGGAGCGCCAGGGCCCTACGGGACTTCTCGCGCACCTCCGCTTCCTCCGACGCGAGGCCCTCGATGTAGAAGTCCAGCATGCGGAGGTCGGATGTCGACGCCATCCCGATGAGCGCCGACGAACGCGTCTCGGGCTTCAAGTATGCCTTCAGGAAGGAGGGGAGCGCATCCTGGTGCTGGAACGACGCGAGCGCGGCCAGCACGCCCCTGCGGACCTCGAGCCGGGGGTCGTCCGCCGCCTTCACGAGGGGCTGGAACCCCGGCGGCCCTCCGATCTTCGCCAGGGCCGTCGCCGCGGCCACCGCCACGGCCGCGTTCCCATGCCGCAGCCGCTTCTCGAGCGCCGCCGCCCCGACCTGGAGAACGCCCAGGCCTTCGATCGCCGGGAGGAGGACCGCGGCGGAATCCGAGGCGTCCACGATCGCGATCAGGATCTCCGGAAGATCCTTCATCTCCGCCCGCCGGGCCGCCTCGATCGCCTCCCCGAGGAGCGCCGCGTGGGTCGCGGCGTCCTTCAGGATCTTCGCGGCGATCTCCCCGGCCGCGGGGTCCTCGAGCGCGGAGAGAGCCCGGAGCATCGCCCGGCGGACGGCGAGGACCTTCTCCTCCCAAAACAGCTCGCTCAGAACGGCCGCGGACCCCGGGTCGCGCGCCTCGCCCGCCCCCGCCGCCGCCGCCTGGCGCACGGCCGGCTCCCCATCGCGAAAGGCCGACCTCAGCGCTTCGAGGACCCGGGGGGTCCCCGGCCACTCCACGGTCTTCGCGCCCGAAGGCGCAGGCTTGCGGTGGAGCCCCGCGAGGACCGCGACCGCCCCCGCCCGGGTCTCCGCAGGGAGTTGCGGGTTCGCGCAGGCGCGGATGAGGGCGTCGACCACCGGCTCCTCGAAGGCTTCGCGGAGCGCAAGGAGCGTCCCGGCGCGCACGGAGGGCTTCCCGTGTTCCAGGCCCCTGGCCACGTCGGGCCATCTTCCGGGGCCGGCCCGGCGAAGGGCCTCGACGGCGGCGGCCTGGGCGGCGGGATCCGCGGCATCCAGAGCCTCGAGAAGCGCGGGCACATCCTGGGACCGGCAGGGCAGGGCGGACAAGGCCAGGATGACGAGGGAACGCATCGACATATATTGCACGATACGGCGGCGCGGCCGCCACAGCTTTCAGCTTCTCGAGATCGACCGACATATCCAGCCTTGTGCCCTCATGGTAGAAGGGGGGGATTCTTCGAGGAAGCCACCATGAACCTCTCGCGCCGCCATTTCCTGCGCGCCGCGGGCGCCGTATCGGCCGGCTTCCTCGGGCTGCGCTCGCTCCTCGCCGCCCCGGGACGCGCCCGCCTCGACGGATACGGCGAGCTTGTGGCCGACCCGAAGAAGGTGATCGATCTGCCCAAGGGATTCTCCTACCGGCTCCTCTCCGCGGCCGGCGAGGGCATGTCGGACGGCTTCAAGGTCCCCGGACTGCACGACGGCATGGCCGCCTTCCCCGGACCGGAGGGGCGCACGCTCCTCGTCCGCAACCACGAGGTGGACGTCAACAAGGTCAAGATCGGGCCGTTCGGGGCGAAGAACGAACTCTTTTCGAAGATCGACCGCTCCCGCCTCTACGACGCCGGGAACGGCGAGATCTACGGGCCGGGCGGGACGACGAACCTCGTCTACGACACGCGCGCCGGGAAGCTGGAGCGTCACTTCCTGAGCCTTGCCGGAACGATCCGGAACTGCGCCGGGGGGCCGACGCCCTGGGGAAGCTGGATCACGTGCGAGGAGACGGTCATCCGCCCCGGCAAGAACCTCCAGCACGAGCACGGCTACTGCTTCGAGGTGCCCGCGTCGGCGGAGATCGGACTCGCGGCGCCGGTCCCGCTCAAGGCGATGGGGAGGTTCAACCACGAGGCCGTGGCGGTGGATCCGGGCACGGGCGCGGTCTACGAGACGGAGGACAGGAGCGACGGGCTCTTCTACCGCTTCCTTCCCGACGTGCCGGGACAGCTCGCCCGGGGCGGCAGACTCCAGGCCCTCAAGTTACGTGGGCGGGACAAGGCGGACACGTCGAACCAGGGGAAGGGCGAGCCGATCGCGCCGGGCGCGCCGCTGGAGGCGGAGTGGATCGACCTCGACGAGGTGGAGTCCCCGAAGGACGACCTCCGCAAGCGCGGCGCGTCGAAGGGCGCGGCGACGTTCGCGCGCGGCGAGGGGATGTGGTTCGGACGCGGCGCGGTCTACTTCGCGACCACCACGGGAGGCCGGAACAAGAAGGGGCAGATCTGGCGCTATCGGCCGGGCCCGGAGGAGGCGAAGCCGGGCGAGCGGGAGAAGCCGGGGCACCTCGAGCTTTTCATCGAGCCGAACGACTCGAACCTTCTGGAGAACGCGGACAACATGACGGTGACGCCCTGGGGGGATCTCCTCGTGTGCGAGAACGGAAAGGCCCCCGACCAGCTCGTGGGCGTGACGCCGGAGGGGAAGCTCTACACCCTCGCGCGGAACTCCTACAGCAAGTCCGAGCTCGCCGGCGTCACGATCTCCCCGGACGCCTCGACCGTCTTCGTCAACATCCAGGAACCGGGCGTGACGCTCGCGATCTGCGGGCCCTGGACGAAGTAGGGGTTCGACAGCCTTGATTCCCCGGGTTGCCCGTCTGCGGGGCAAGCCCTGGAATCCATGTGGGGGCGCGAACAACAGGTCCGCCCGGTCGTCCAATGGACGGAGGTGCCCCCATGAAGACCATCCGTCTCTCCTTCGCCAGCCTCTTCTCCGGGGTTTTCAAGACCGTTGGCTGGACCGCCTTCTGGGCGGGGGTCTGGCTGATCTTCTGCGCGCCCGACCGCCTCCCCGTCCTGCGCGACAGGGGCCTGCTCGCGATCGGGGGGATCGGCGCGCTGTGCCTCCTCCGTTCCCTGAGCGGCGCGATGCGCTGCAGGAGGCCGTACGGCTGGGCGACTACGAGGTCCCGGGCGCCCAGAACTTCGGATACGAGCGCCTGGCCCGGGTCCTGGACCGGCTGGAGCGCCGCCTCGACCCTCCTGCGAAGGCGTAACGCCGCCTCCCCGCCGGGCACTACCTGGGTCTCCACCGCATCCTCGTGTCCCATGGGCTAAACTCACCTTGGGTCTCATGGCCTCCCACGACAAGAGCCCGTCCGATCCTGTGCCCAGCGGCCAAGAGCCGTCCACGGACCCCTACGCCGCAACCCGCAAGTCGGGCCCCTCTCCAACCCCGGCGCCGTCTCCATCGGCAACGCCGCCCGAAATCGCCTCGGCGCCGCCGTCGGCGAAGTTCGGAAAGTTCGTCCGCGTGGCCAAGCTGGGCGCGGGCGGGATGGGCGAAGTCTGGAAAGCCTGGGACGCGGAGCTCTCGCGCTGGGTGGCGCTCAAGTTTATGAAGATCCCCGACCCGGAGGAGCTGGCGCGGTTCAAGCGCGAGGCGCAGGTGGCCGGGCGGCTCAGCCATCCGAACATCGCGGCGGTGTACGAATTCGGGGAGTCGGCCGGGACGCCATGGATCGCGATGGAGTACATTCCCGGGCAGACGCTGAAGAGCTTCCCACGGAACGACCGGCGGATCCTGGTGGGGCTGATCCGGGACGCGGCACGGGCGCTCCAGTACGCGAACGAGGAAGGGATCGTCCACCGGGATCTGAAGCCCGAGAACCTGATGGTCGTGGAGAGGAAGAAGCCGGGGACGGGGCGCTTCAAGAACGGCGAGCACCGGGTGTACGTCATGGACTTCGGGCTGGCGCGGCCGGCCGAAGGAGCAGGCGATCTTTCGGCCTCCGGCCTCATCGTAGGGACGCCGCAGTATATGTCTCCGGAGCAGGCGCGGGGCGAGAAGGTGGACGCGCGGGCGGACGTGTGGAGCCTCGGGGCGACGCTCTACGAGCTTTTGACGGATCGCAAGCCGTTCACGGGCGCGAACCTGATGGAGGTGCTCAAGGCGGTGCAGGAGGCAGAGCCGAAGGCGCCGAGGAAGATCGATCTCAAGATCGACCCGGACCTCGAGACCGTGCTGCTCAAGTGCCTTGAGAAGGACAAGGAGAGAAGGTACGCGAGCGCGGGGGAGCTGGCGGAGGATCTCACGCGGTGGCTGGATGGAGAGCCGGTCACGGCCCGCCCGATCTCGGGCTTCGAGCGGTTCGGGCGGAAGGTTCGACGCCACAAGGCGCTATCGGCGACGGCGGCGGCGCTCCTGGTGGTGGCAATCGGGGGCGGTGTTGCCCTCGGAATTCAGCGCCAAAGGACCACAACGGCTCTGGCGACGAAGGACGCGGAGAGGAGCGCAAGCGAGGCGCGCCTGAAGGAGTCCTCACAGAAGCGCGAGGAGGCCCTCCGGGAACTGGCGACGCTATGGTCGGCGATCGTGGAGAAGAAGCGCGACCTGCGCCAGCTCAAGGTGCCGGCTGAGCGGGCCGTTGAAGAACTGAAGAAGGCGATCGCGGCGGTCGAGGAGCACATCCAGAGGTGGCCCGAGGAGCCGCAGGGCTACTACCTCGCGGCGAGAGGATGGATGTATCTCGGTGATCTGGACCGGGCGGAAAAGGCGATCCGCATCGCCGTGGCAAAGGAGCCTGAGTTCCGCCCAGGGTGGTCGCTTCTGGGAATGGTGAAGCTGGAACAGCACGATGTAGTAGTCGTTGGAATTCCCGAGACCTTGAGCGAGCGGATAAAGGAGGCGCGGTTGCTTCTCGACGAGGGGCAAAAGGCGTTCGAACGGGGCTGGGAGGAGGGGCGGGAGCGCGAGGAGGCGCAGAAGTGGGGGCTCGCGTGGACGGCGGAAGACGCCGTGATGCGCCGGTTGAGCCGGGCTGAGCAGCTGGTCCACGAGGAGAGGACCAAGGACGCGAGGCGACTGCTTGAAGAGGGGCTCGCGGAGTATCGAGCGGAGGAGTACTTCGTAGCCCTTGCTCACTTGTCTCATGCGACCGACGCGGAGATGCGTCTCTTCGCCGATGCGATAGGCGCGGCGCCAGGATACCAAGACGCGTACGTCAGGAGGGGCAGAGCCAAGGTGGATCGGGGCGATCTCGCGGGCGCGATCGCGGACTTCGATCGGGCCATCGAACTGAGGAAGGACGATCCGAGGGCATACGACAACCGGGGCACTGCGAAGTCTGTGCAGAGGGATTACGCGGGCGCGATCGCAGACTTCGACCGGGCCATCGAACTGCGGAAGGACGAACCGGTGGCCTACAACAACCGAGGCATTGCGAAGCTGTACGGGGGCGATCCCGCGGGCGCGATCGCGGACTTCGACCGGACCCTCGAGCTGAAGAAGGACGATCCCGATGCGTACTACAACCGGGGCAATGCGAAGAAAGAGCGGGGCGATCTCGCGGGTGCGATGGCGGACTTCGACCGGGCCATCGAGCTGAAGGAGGACTATCCGCAGGTGTACGTCAACCGGGGCAACACGAAGGGAAAGCGGGGCGATCCCGCGGGCGCGATGGCGGATTATGACCGGGCCATCGAACTGAAGAAGGATCTCTGGGAGGCATACGTCAACCGCGGCGAAGCGAAGCTGGATCGGGGCGATTTCGCGGGAGCGATCGCCGACTATGACCGGAGTCTCGAGCTGAAGAAGGACTACGTGCCGGCCTACTACAATCGCGGCCTCGCCAAGCAGAAGCAAGGCGACTTGGAGGGCGCGATCGAGGACTACGACCAGACCCTTGAGCTCAGGAAGGACGACGCGGAGGCATACCGCAACCGAGGCCTTTCGAAGCGCGCGCTCAAGGACGCTCGCGGCGCGGCGGCGGACTTCGAGGCCGCGCTGCGCGTAGCGCCTGCGGGTTGGCGGTATCGAGCCCAAGCCGAGGCCGACCTAAACGAGGCACGCCGCGAGGCCGAGAAAATAGCGAAGAAGGCGCAGGGCGATCTCGCGGACTACGACCGGGCCGTGGAACTGGAGAAAGACAATCCGAGGGCATACTACAACCGGGGCGACGCGAAGGAGGCGCAGGGCGATCTCGCGGGCGCGATCGCGGACTACAGCCGGGCCATCGAGTTAAAGAAGGACTACGCGCTGCCGTACATCAGCCGGGGCATCGCGAAAGGGAAGCGGGGTGATCTCGCAGGCGCATTGGCGGACTTCGACCGGGCCATCGAGCTGAAGAAGGACTACCCGGATGCGTACTACAACCGGGGCATCGCTAAGGAGATGCGGGGCGATCTCGCGGGCGCGATGGCGGACTACGACCAGGCCATAAAGCTGAGGGACTATGCGCAGGCGTACGTCAACCGGGGCGCCATCAAGCAGAAGCAAGGCGATCTCGCAGGCGCGATCGAGGACTTCGACCGGGCTATCGCGCTGGAGAAGGACCTCCCGGAGGCATATGCCAACCGGGGCAACGTGAAGTGGGATCGGGGTGATCCTGCGGGCGCGATCGAGGACTTCGACCGGGCGATCGAGCTGAAGAAGGACTTCGCGGGGCCGTACTTCATCCGAGGCAGAGTGAAGCAGAAGCAAGGCGATCTCGCGGGCGCGATCGCGGACTACAGCCGGGCCATCAAGTTGAAGAAGGACGACGCGGAGGTGTACTACAACCGGGGCAAAGCAAAGGAGGAGCAGGGCGATCCCGCGGGAGCGATCGCGGACTACAGCCGGGCTATCGAGCTGAAGAAGGACTACCCGGAGGCGTACAATAAACGGGGCATCGCCAAGGGGGAACAGGACAATCCCGCGGGCGCGATCGAGGACTTCGACCGGGCCATCGAGCTGAACAAGGACTACCTGGAGGCGCACCTCAATCGGGGCATCGCGAAAGAGATGCGGGGCGATCTCGCGGGCGCGAGGGCGGACTACGACCGAGCCATCGAGCTGAAGAAGGATTTCCCGGAGGCGTACTACAACCGGGGCATTGTGAAGCAGGAGCAGGGCGATCTCGCGGGCGCGATCGCGGACTTCGACCGGGCCATCGAGCTGAAGCTGAATCGGAAGGACCTCCCGGGGGCGTACCGCAACCGGGGCAACGGGAAACGGGCGCAGGGCGATCTTGTGGGCGCAATCGCGGACTACGAGGCCGCTTTGCGCGTTGCCCCGGCGGGCTGGCCCTATCGCGCCAGACTCGAACGCGACCTGAGCGCGGCGCGCAGCAAGGTCGACAAGTAGGCATTGAAACCCAGGCAGACCCCGTGGACCCTTCCGGAATCTAAAGCACCCCCCCGCGCGTTCGCAATACATATGAGGCAGGTTTGTCGAGGTTGGCCCATGGAGAACGCCCCGGAATGGCCTGAAAGGCTCGAGATCATCCCTCACGAGCAGGATGAAAACTTCGCCCGCGCCTCTCGGGCGCGGGCCCGACTACGACTGAACACTCTCTGGGGCTCGAGGGAGTGGAGCTCTCGGATAACCGAGCCCATCAAGGCCCGCCCGAGACGCAGCGAGGGCCGAAAATGAAAACCAGAATGAGAGGGCAGGGAGGAGCCCGAGGGCCCGGGTCAGGCCGTCCACGCCGTCTTACTGGACTACGTCCGTGACGAGCGATGCCCGAGAGATTCACGAGCGACTCAAAGCCGAGGCGGCCGCGTCACTTGCGAAGGCCGAAGCCGAAGCGCTCGCTGCGGGCAAGGAGCGTTGGGACCTCGCCACGTTCGAACGGCTACTCAACCGCGGGCCGCAGGCTGAGCGCGACGAGGGTCACCGCGAGGCCTATTACATCTCGTACCGGAATCTCAAGTCGCTCCGCGAGTACGTCGCCCAACTGCACGCGAACGAGCCCTACGAAGACAGCCGGTGACCGCCAGTAGAATCGCCTGAACCGGCCCCCACCGGACATCTCCCTGCCCTCCGCTCTGGATGGTCGCGGAGGTCCTGGGACTCGCGTTCTCCGCGGGGGGCACGTCCTCCTCGTACATCGAGGGCTATGTCGAACTCGTGGGCCAGGGCTGCGGACTCTTCGCCGGCGTGGGCTACAAGATCGTGGACCTCGAGTCCGCCGACCACCGGAGCGGCTCGGACTTCGACCTCGACCTCACGCTGGCCGGGGTGTACTTCACCGTGGGGGCGCGCTTCTGAGGCCCCCGCAGGGGTTCCGTAACCAGGGATCAGGGGCGAGCGTAACCCCGGGTCCGGTAGCGAGTTAGCCTTCGCCGCACAACCGGGGCATTTTCGTGTTCGCATTTGTGTTGCGGTGCAGCCCT
>JAHFOZ010000501.1 GCA_023261405.1 Planctomycetota bacterium | reverse complement strand
GCGGCCAGGCCGCCCAGGAGGACGACGGCGTGCGCCCCGATGATCCAGGGCATGCGCGACCGCGGCCGGTCGGGGTCCCGGTTGATCCGGAGGTCCGAGAGGTCGCGCGAAGCGGAACGCACTTCGTCTGCCATGGGAGGGACCAGTCTATCAGCACGCCGCCGGACGGACAATGCCTGCGCGCGGGCGTCGATTCTCTCCCCCCGTCCCGGCGCCCCGGCGTATTGATAGGAGCACTTTTTCGAACTCTTCCGAAACCCATCGAGGAAACGACCATGAACGCCCCCCTGCTGCGCGTCCTCCTGGCCTCCCTGCTCCTCTCCCTGGGCGCCGCCGCGCAGGAGGGGCCCAAGACCACCCAGCCCGTGCCCAAGGACGAGAAACGGCACCAGGGGTTCGTGGAGATCGCGAAGAAAGGCGACGTCGACCTCCTCTTCCTCGGCGACTCCATCACGGACGGCTGGCGCGGAAAAGGCGGGAAGAAGATCTTCGACGAGCAGTTCTCCCCGCTGAAGGCCGCCAACTTCGGGATCGGCGGCGACCGCACCCAGCACGTCCTCTGGCGCCTCAAGAACGGCGAACTGGAGGGCATCCAGCCCAAGGTCGCGATGCTCATGATCGGCACCAACAACGGCGGCGATTCCGCGGAGGACGTCGCGGCGGGCATCACCGCCATCGTCAAGGAGATCCAGGCGAAATCGCCCAAGACCAAGGTCCTTCTGCTGGGAATTTTCCCCCGCGGCGAGAAGCCCAACCCGGGCCGCGAGAAGAACGACAAGGTGAACGGGATCGTCGCCAAGCTCGACGACGGCGGGAAGACCGTCAAGTACGCGGACATCGGCGAGAAGTTCCTGCAGCCCGACAAGACGATCAGCAAGGAGATCATGCCCGACTTCCTGCACCTGAGCGAGAAGGGCTACCAGATCTGGGCGGACGCGGTGCTCGCCCCGATCAAGGAGCTCCTGGCCGCGAAGTAGGCGGGCTAAGTGCTCGCGGTCAGAAATCCGTGTCGTTGCTCGCACAGCACGTGGCTCGTAGCTTGTAGCTCGTAGGTCGCTCAGCTGCCCGCTACAGGCTACCCGTTACAAGCTGTGCGCGACGATACGAACCGATGAAACCGCGCACTACGGCTTCACGCGGCGGACGCGGTGGTTGTTGGTGTCGCCGATGTAGACCGCGCCGTCGGGGCCCACGCAGAGCCCGTGCGGCCGGTCCATCTTCGCCGCCGTGGCCGAGCCGCCGTCGCCGCCGTACCCGCGCCCCTGCGGGCCGACCCCGGCGATCGTCGAGATCGTCCCGTCGGGCGCGATCTTCCGGATCGCCTGGTTCTCCGTGTCCACGACGTAGGCCGCACCGTCGGGACCGAGGGCGATCCCCTTCGGCCCGTTGAACGCCGCCTTCGCCGCCGGGCCGCCGTCCCCCGAGAACCCCGCCTTCCCCGTCCCGGCGACGTGGCGCCAGGTCCCTTCTTTCAGGTCCACTTTCCACACCGAGTGCCCTTCGCGCAGCGCGAGCCAGAGCGTGTCGCCGCGGATGAAGAGCGCGCGCGGCCCGAGGACGGGATTCCCCGCGGCCTTCTGGCCCTCCTTGGGAAGCGTCTTCTCCCCCGTCCCCGCGAAGGTCTCGACCAGGCCGCTTTTCAGGTCCACGCGCCGGATCCGATGGTTGCCGATATCGGCGACGTAGAGGTGGTCGCCGTGGAGGGCGATGGAGTGCGGCTGCTGGAACTGCGCCTTCACGGCGGGGCCGCCGTCGCCCCCGAACCCCGCCTGGCCCGTCCCGGCGACCGTCGAGATCGTCCCCGTCTTCGCGTCGATCCGGCGTACGACGTGGTTCTTCATCTCCACGACGTAGATGTTCCCCGCGCCGTCGAAGCGCACCTCGTAGGGCTCGTCCAGCGACGCCGCCGTGGCGGGCCCGCCGTCGCCGGAGTAGCCGCGCTTCCCCGTGCCCGCGACCGTGGTCAGCTTCCCCGTGGCCGGGTCCCGGCGGAGGAGCCGGTGGTTTTCCACCTCGCAGATGAAGAGGCCGCCGTCGGGCCCGAATTCCACGCCGAAGGGTTGGCCGACGCGCGCGGCGGTCCCGTCCCCGGCCACCGTCTCGATCGTGCCGCCGGCCAGGCACAGGACAAACGGGAGGGCGCGCATCCTACGGCTTCCCCGATGGCGGGTTTTCGTAGAGGATGCGGATCTCCTCCGGGGTGAGGGCGCGCTGGTAGGCCCGAAGTTCGTCGATCGCGCCCCGGAACGAATGCATGCCCTTGGCTCTGCTTGAGCCGATGCACGCCAGGGGCAGGTCGATCTTCCCGGGGACGGAGCCGGCGGCGGCGCCGTTGGTGAAAAGGGCCGTGCCGGACTCCGTGCCGACGAACGTCAGGTGGACCCACTCCCCCGGCGGCGCCGTGTATTCGAAGCTGGCGTCGAAGGCCCCGTACCGGGTGATCCCCACTTTCTGGGTCCGGGGGTACTGCTCCAGGCGCAGAGAGCCGGCCGGAGAATCCAGGAGGGTGGCGGCGACGTCGGGGCAAGGGTCCCGTCTGACCCACATCGAGGCGGTCCACGGCGCGGGGAGGTCGGCGATGGATACGGCCAGCGAGGGGGTTCCGTCACCAAAGGCCAGGCCGCCGCCCGCCCTGCCCCCAATCCACCGGAGGTTCGTCGACCGCGCGGTGTGTCCGTTGCCGGAGGAATCGCCGGCGATGTCCCCCTTCCCCTCGTCCAGCTTCCACCACGCGACCAGCCCTCCCGCCCGTCCATCGAGCGCCTCCAGGATCCGGGCCCGGGAGAACCGCTCGGCGACCACGCGACCGTGCTCGCGCCGGGCCGGCTCGAGGGATGCGGTTTTCCCCGCGTCCTTGACGGCCAGCGCGAAGGCCTTGACCTGTCCGTCCAGGTCACGGGGATTCTTCGCACGGAACGCGCGGGCCCACTGAAGCGCCTCGGCGGCGCGGGCCTCGACCTCGGGTCCGTCGGGCGCGCGGACCGCGGGCGCCGGGGCCATCTCCCCGGCTTGGGACGCGGGCGGGGCCTCGACGGTCTTGCCATCACCGCCGAGGAAGACGACCCCAAGGAAGACCGCCGCGACTCCTGCAACGAGGCCGCTCCACACCAGCAGCCGGCCGCCGGAGGCGCCTGGGGCCGGGGGACGGACCGTGCGCAAGTGGGCCGTGGTCTTGCCCGACGGCCGGGGCCGCGCGGGGGCGCAGGCCTGGCAGCTGACGGAGTCCGCGATGCGGACGGCGGCGCCGGTTTCCAAATCCCGCCCGCTGAGCTGCCGGGCGCACTTGGAGCAATAGAAGATCTCCCGACCCACCCGCGTTCCCACCACGAATCTCCAGACGGTGTTCCACGATGGGACACCGGAAGCGGGCCGGAAAATGAAAAACCCCCGGCCTTTCCGCCGGGGGTTTCCCGAATATTTCCGCTCAGGCACCCGTGCGGGAGAGTAGGAAACAGCATGCGCTGAGCGGACAGCTGGGGTGGGGTATTAGGGCTGCGTGATGGCCAGGCTCCTCTCAGGGCGCACGGCGAGCGGAGAGGACGAAAAGCCGTACGACCCCTCTCTCTGAATCACCGGTTGGGCCCCTCTCTATTGTGCCTATTATAAACCATAAACCGCAATTGTCAAGCAGATATGACAGGGATTGCTCGAGTCATCGGAGCCGTCCGCCATGAGCCGGAGGCAAAGCCGCGGCGGCGCCGGCCGCGGAGCGGCCCGGGCGCCGCAAGCCCCGTGTTGCGCGAGATGTTACCGTTC
>JAHFOZ010000500.1 GCA_023261405.1 Planctomycetota bacterium | reverse complement strand
CTCCGCTATTCGGCCGTCTACCTGCTCTCCGCCGCCGCCGGCGCCGCCGCCCACGCCCTGGCCGCCCCGCGCTCCGCCCCCTCGCTCCCCCTCGGGGCCGCCGCCGCGATCTCGGGGGTCATCGCCGCCCACGCGGCGCTCTTCCCGCACCTCCGCATCCGGCTGCTCCTCTGGGCCTGGGTGTACTCCAACACCTTCCTCACCCCCGTGTGGGTCTGGATCGCCGCCTGGCTCCTCATGCAGCACCTCTTCGCCCTCCGCGGCGCGCCCCTCCCGTTCTACGCCTCCCTCGCCGCCGGCATGGCCGTCGGCGCCGCCGCGGGTCTCGCCCTGGACCGCCTGGGACGCGGCACGCGCCCCCGCCCCGCCCCGCGCGCGCCCGCCCCCGCCGAAGCCCCCAGACGCGCCTTCAGCGCCGCCGACGACGACCCCCTCCTCGAATTCCCCGACGAACCGCAGGACGCCTGGGCCGTCGTCCGGCTCCGGGACGGAACTCCCGCCGAAACGGAGACGATCGCGCCCCTCGCCGCCGCCGCCACCGGCGAGGACCCTGCCGCCGCCGCGCGCCGGATCGATGCCACCGTCGGCGTCCTCGCCCGATCCATCCCGCGCCCCGCCGCCGAGAAACTCCGCGCGGATCTCGCCGCCCTGGGCGTCCCCGCCGCCCTCATCGTCTACAACCGCACCAACTTCCCCCCGGCCCCCGTCGTCGTGGAATTCGCCAGCTGGAACGAGGGAGTCCTCCGCATGCGCATGGAGGACCGCATCGTCCCCGTCCCCTGGTCCTCCCCCTTCCTCGTGGTCGGCGCGCGCATCGGCGACGCCGCCTTCGTCGACCTCTTCCTCAACAGGCGCAGCGCCTTCCGGCTCCACGAGAAGATCCGCTTCACCCGCGTCGACTCCCTCGCCCGCAGCGAGCAGGCCGCCGACCTCGCGACCCTCGCCCGCGAATTCGCCGCCCGCTCCGGCGCCGCGTTCCTCGACGAGGGCATCCGCCTCCTGGCCGCCCCGGCGGACCTGGGACGCCTCGCCTTCAAGATCCCGGCGGACTACGACGACTACCTCTTCTGGACGTATAACCTGGTGCTCTCGGGGGCCCGCTCCGGAAAGCCGACGTGAGAAGAACCGCCCTCCTCTCCGCGCGAACCCTGCTGGTCCTCCTGTTCCTCGCCGCGATCCTCGACCTCCCCATCCCCTCCGCCTCCCGCGCCCGCCGCCGACTCCACCTCGTGGACCGATCGGAGTCCGTCCGGGTCCCCGGCGCGCCCGAATCCCTCACCCTCGAGGATGCCGGGCGCCTGGTCGAGTGGGACAGGACCCTCTCCCGCACCGGCGACGAGGTCTCCTGGGCCTCGTTCGGACGCGACGTCGCGTTCGATTCCGAGAATGTGGACGGCCGGACCACCGACCTCGCCGCCGCCCTCCAGGCCGCCCTCGCCAGGGACCCCACCGAGATCGTCCTCCACTCCGACGGCCGCGCCGATCCGGGCGCCGCCCTCTTCCTCTGCCGTGAGCGCGGCATCCCGGTCCACGCCGTTCCGCTGGGCCCTGCCGGGGTCCGCGACGCCCGCATCGCCCGCGTGAGCGCCCCCGCGGACCTCCCCCCGGGCGGCCGCTTCACGCTCGAGGTGACCGTGGAGTCCACCTTCGAGACCCCGGCCCGCCTGCGGGTGGAAAGCGACGTGAAGGAGATCCGCCTGGCCCCCGGCGCGCCCGCGCTGGCCTCCTTCCGCGACCGCCCCGCCGGTCCCTTCAAGGTGCGCCTCGAGCTGGAGGACGCCTGCGGGCGGAACAACACGGCGGAAGGCGCCGTCTATGAAAGATCCTCGAGAAGGAAGATCCTCATCCTCGGCTCCCGGCCGATCGCGATGCCCGAGTTTGACGTGCGCGTCTCGGCCTCGTTCGAGGATCCCTTTCCCTATGCGGCCGTGGTCCTCGACGACGCAAGGCCCGACGAGCGCGAGCTCGGCGCCCTCGCCCGCTACGTGCGGGGCGGCGGCGGCCTCCTCCTCCTGGGGGGCCCGTCGGGGTTCCCGCTGGACTGGAAGGGAACCCCGCTCGAGGAACTCTCCCCCCTCAAGTTCTCTCCCGAAGAACGGGTTGCGGTCCTCTTCGCGGTCGATAACTCCGGAAGCATGGACGCCCCGGGAAGACTGGACGCCGTGCTCGCCGCGGTGAAGGACGCGTGGAGGCTCCTGGAGCCCGGCGACGACGTGGCCGCGATGCCGATGGTCGGCCCCCGGTTCATCACGGACCCCGGCGGGCTGGGCGCGATCCGCGCCGGCGGGCCCACCGACATCGGAGGGGCGATCGCCGCCGGGCGCCGCCACCTCGAGTCGCGCGACGGCCGGAAGCATCTGGTCCTCCTCACCGACGGCGAACCCGGCAAGGAGGAGAAGCCCGAGCAGCGGCTGCAGGAGAAGGACCTCCTGCTCCGTGCGGGCATCGGCCTCACCGTCGTCACCACCGGAAAAAGGATCGAGTTTGGAATCCACGTTGCCGTGAACGATTGGATCGCGCTCGCCGGGGAAATGCGGAAGATCGTGGCCGGCCTGCGCGAGCGCGAGCGCCCGAACCCCGGACCGCTCGATCTCCGGGAGCACGCCGTGACCGAGGGCGTGGCCCGCGTGGAGCTCCCTCGGATGAACCTGAGGGCCGCGAAGACCGGGGCGATCGTGGCCGCCACCGTGGGCCGGCCGCCGGCGGTCTATCCTGCCGCGGCGTTCCATGCAGTGGGGGGCGGACGGGTCGGCGCGCTGGCCTTCGCGCACGACCCCGCCGTGGACCGCCTCGTGCGGCAATCGGTCGAATACGTGAGCGGGGGCGCCTCGGGCGGGTTCGCCCTGGTCATCGACCCGCCCGTGGTCCGCGCGCGGGGCCAGGGCCCGCCGGTCCTCGAGGCGCTGCTCCAGTCGGCCGAGGGGCCGCGCCCGCTCGCGCTCCGGCAGGTGCGTTCGGACCTCTGGGAGGGGACGCTGCCGCCGCTGGCGCCCGGGGCCGTGCAGGTGCGCCTGCCGGGCGGCGCCGCCGCCTCGGCCACGATCCTCGATGGGGAATACTCAGCCTTCGGGCCGGACTTCCGCACCCTGGAGCGGATCTGTGCCCTCACCGGAGGCCGGCTCCTGCGCTCCACAGGGGATCTCGAAGGCCTCCCCCGCCCGAAGCGGCCCGCGCCCGTGGGCGGCCGTCCCTGGTTCGCCGCCGCGGCGCTCCTGGCGCTCTTTCTCGATCTGGCGCTTTCCACCTTCTGGAAACCGTGATATACTCGGTTCGGGGCCGGTGAGGAAGAGCTTATGGAATTCACCTGGAAGAAGATCCTCCTGCTGTGCGGGTTCTTCATCACCCTCATCGTGGGGCCGATCTGGGTCCTGTCCACACCGATGATCGAGTACTACGTCACGAAGTTCGACCGGGAGCCGGACACGGAGAATTCCAAGAAGTACCTTCTGAAGTGCGCCGATGTCTGCTACAGCACCATGCGGGAGGACAAGTCGGCGGAGCTCTACCAGAAGTTCTACGACCGCTACAAGGAGGACCACCGGCGCCACTACGCGCTCTACTGGCTGGGAATGTCGCTGGACAAGCTGAACAAGAACAAGGACGCGATTAACACCTTCTATCAGTATCTCAACGAGTACCCGGAAGGCAAGTACGCCAAGGATTCGACCGACGGCGTCCAGCGGATCAAGTACTCCAAGCCCAACAACTGAGCCCGGCCACCTGGAAACTCACCGCAGAGGACACCGAGGGAACAAAGCG
>JAHFOZ010000499.1 GCA_023261405.1 Planctomycetota bacterium | reverse complement strand
CGCCCCGATTCGAGCCGGGATTCCTGCCGCGGTTCTGTGCCGGCCTGGAACCGCGCGACGCGGTGCTGCTCGACGGCGCGGAGCAGTTGAGCCGATGGACGTGGGCGCGGTTCCGGTGGATGACGCGGCGTGCGGGTGCTCTCGTCGTCACCGCGCACCGGCCCGGTCTCCTCCCGACGCTCCTCGAGTGCCGTACGACGCCCGCCCTGCTCGAGACCCTCGCGCGGGAACTGGGCGGGGACGGGATCGACGGCCGGGACCTGTTCGAGCAGCACCGGGGCGACCTCCGGCTCGCGCTGCGTGAGCTGTACGACATCAACGCCGGGCAGGGATAATCACCGCCGGAGGAAGCTACCGCTTCTCATTCTTCGCGGGCATCGGCGCGTTGACGGAAGCCCTCCAGGCGACAAGCCTGGCGTGGAGTTCAGCGGCCTTGTCTTTCTGTGCGGCGGTCAGGTCTCGGCGCTCGCCGGGGTCGTCCTTGAGGTTGTAGAGCTCGCGGCGGCCGTCCTCGAAGAACTCCTGGAGCTTCCAGTCGCCCTCGCGGATCGCGCCGGCGGGCGTGGTGCGCCACGTCCCCTGCCCCGCGCCCAGGTAGCCGGGGAAATGCCAGAAGAGCGGGCCGCGCGCGGCCGCGCCGCCGCCGAGGACGTCGAGGAAGCTGTGGCCGTCGAGCACGGCCCCCGGCTCGGGCGCCGCCCCTGCGATCTCGAGCAGGGTAGGATAGAGGTCCACGCTTACGATGGGCGCGGCGGAGACCGCTCCCGGCGCAATACGGCCCGGCCAGCGGAAGATCCAGGGAACCCGGATGCCGCCCTCGTAGAGCATCCCCTTGCCACCGCGCAGCGGGGCGTTGTCGGTGATGTCGCCCGCCTTCTTCAGCCCCTCGCGGACATAGCCGCCCACCCCGCCGTTGTCGCTCGAGAAGATCACCATCGTCTTCTCCGCCAGCTTGAGTTCGTCGAGGAGCGCGAGGACGCGGCCGACGCTCTCGTCGACGCTGGCGATCATCGCGGCGTAGGTCGGGTCGTGATGACCGCCGGCGGCAGGCTTGTCCTTGAATCGCGCCATCAGGTCCGGCTTGGCGTCGTGCGGGGCGTGGACGCCGAAGTGGGGCAGATAGAGGAAGAAGGGCCCTTCCTTGCGGCGACGGATGAAGTCCGCCGCCTTATCCGTGAGGAAGTCCGCGAGGTAGGCGCCCTTGGGAACCTCGACGGTCGGGGTGGTCTTGAAGTTGAAGTGCTGGCCCATCGTGACGAGCGCCTCGTCAAAGCCCTGGGCGGAGGGGTGGTGCGCCGGGTCCTCGCCGAGGTGCCACTTGCCGAACATGGCGGTGGCGTAGCCCGCCTTCTTGAGGGCCTCCGCGACCGTGACCTTCTCGGGCGAAAGCTTCTGCACGTTGTCCACGGGGCGGAGCGGGCGCGTCTGCCAGGGGAAGCGGTCGATACCGCCCACGGTGTAGACGCCGGTGCGCGGGCCGTACTGTCCGCTCATTAGGGCCGCTCGCGTAGGCTGGCAGTTCGGTCCGCACGAGTAGCCGTCCGTGAAGCGCATGCCCTGCGCGGCCATCCGGTCGATGTGGGGCGTCTCGTAGTATTTCGATCCCTGGCAGGCGAGGTCGGTCCATCCGAGGTCGTCGGCGAGGATGAAGACGATGTTCGGGCGCTCGGGCGGGGCGGCCCCCAGGAGCGCGAGGAAGGCGAGCGCGGCGGTTCTCATGGTCATTCATGGAACAGCGCGCAACCCCCGGCGGTCGCTGTAAAATAGAGTGAGGGTACTCATGATTCGAACCGCTGCCACGATCCTTGGCCTCCTCTGGGCCGCTCAGGACCCAGGCACCGTGGAGAAGATCTCCAAGGAGCGCACGACGCTCCTCCGCACGGCGCTCAAGACCCACGCGGCCTTCGCAGGGTTCGACCCGGCGCGCGGCGAGGTCCGACTCCATGTCGAAGGCGAGAAGGACGAGAGGACCTGGCCGATCGATGCCGACGCCGAGGTGCGGATCCACGGCGTCTGGGGCGGGCTCGAGGATCTCGTGAAGGGCGAGCGTGTCTGGGTCTGGGTGCGGCCGGACCGGGAGAAGAAGCCGCGAGCCATCTTCATGATCGCGGACGAGATCTCCGAACAGGAGATCCACCGGGTCCCGTACAGGATCGTCACGACTGATCCCCTGGTCATCGGCCGGAAGCTGGACGGGAAGACAGAGCAGTCCCGGACGCTCAAGCCCGCCGCAGGGGTCGCGGTCCAGGCGAAGCCGGGCGACACGGTCTATGTCCAGACGGCCGGCGGCGATCTCGTGAGGATCGTCGATGCGGACGGGCTCGCGGCGCTCAAGGCGGAGCAGCGGGAGCGGCTGGCGGCGAGATGGAGGAAGGACGGACTGCCGGGTTCCGTCGCCACGGTCCACATCCCGACGGGGGAGATCGAGGTGGTGCTCGACCACGAGGCGATGCGCTGGGGCCGGGCGCTCAAGCCGGGAGACGCGGTGACGCTGCGCTTCGCGGACCCCGTGAAGGCGGCGGTGCTCGAGATGCGCCCCTGGAACGAGCGGACGCGCCTCACGCTCGCGGTGGTGGGCCGCGAGCTTCCGGAGCTCGAGGGGATTCGCCGGGTGAGGGTCGCCGTGCCCGAACCGTCCGCGGAGCTCCTCGCCACGATGATCCCGCCCGACGCGGGCCGCCCGCGGGAGGGCGCGGCGCGGGTGGACTGGTTCCTCTCGAGCACCTACTGCAACTGCTCGATCGCGGGCGACGTCTGCACGGGCATGTTCTACACGCTCTCGGGGTGCAACTCGATGACCTGCGGCATGCCCAAGCGGGTCCGCGGCTTCGTCGCGCCGTTGCTCGAGAAGGGGCTCTCCGACAAGGAGGTCCTGGGGGCGATGGAAAAGGAGTTCGGCGAGGGCATCTGGCGCCCTCACCTGTTGCGCTGAGCGAAACTCGGCGCGCTTTCATTCCCTGAACCGTACCTTATGCAAGAGATGGGAATGAAGTCCGCGTCGCTGTTCCTCCTCCTGCTCGCGCAGGAGCGCGAGGCGCCCTACCGCGCCATGGACTACGGCCCCAGCCTGAGCTGGACCTACCAGGTGGCCGACAAGCACATCGTGTACAAGGGCACCGCCGTGCGGGTGGACGAGGGCCCCGGCGGGATCGCGCGCGGGAAGGCCTGGGTCGTCTTCGACCAGGACACGCTCTCGCTCACGGCGGGGTGGGTCGCAGGTCCCGGCCATCGCGCGCCGTTCATCGACTGGAAGGGCGTGGCGTTCGACGGGTCGCACAACAGCCATCCGAAGATCACGGGCCGGGCGGTCTTCGTCAACGCGCCGGGGCCCGGCTTCGGGCATCCGGCGGACGGCCGCTTCGAGGATCCGCGCTTCGAGAGCCCGGTGGACCACAAGCGCTACGGCCCGATGCCGGGATCGTGGGGACACTTCAAGGGGCTCTACCATCACGGGTCGAAGGTGGTCTTCTCGTACACGATCGGCGAAACGGCGATCCTCGAGACGCCGGGGCTTGAGGGGACGCTCTTCACTCGTACCTTCAAGGTGGGCTCGTCGTCCATCGAACTCCGGCTGCGGGCGGCGCCGGAGGAGATTCCGATGAAGGTGGTCGGCCCCGGCGGGAAGCGCGAAGGGGCCCTGATCGTCATCCCCGCCTCGAGGGAGGCCCGGGTCTTCAAGCTCCTGGTCGGCCCGGGCGCGGCGGAGGCGGATTCGCCCGTGCCTGCCGATCCGGAGACACTGACCCGCGGCGGGCCGGCGGC
>JAHFOZ010000072.1 GCA_023261405.1 Planctomycetota bacterium | reverse complement strand
TCCTGGTGCCGCTCACCAGTCCGCCCCTATTTTCCCGGCTCGAGGGCACCGATGGAGGGGACGGCAGGGCGCTTCTTGCCGGCCAGGTCCGTCTCCGGCCGCATCGAGGCGTCGACCTTCGCGGCCCCGATCAGGGGCGAGCCCTTCATCGGCGCGTGATCGGCCCCGAGCAGCGGGTCGCCGGTCTCGAAGTTGTGGAGGGCGAGCGCCAGGTCCCCCGCGTCCAGCGGCTTCCTCGAGCGCAGGATGTTGCCGTAGACTTTCGACTGCGAGCCGCGGGCGACGAACTGGACCGAATGCTCCCCGTCCAGGAGAACGGTGCAGAACCGGACGGTGTTCCGCTTCGCGGCCTCGCGGAAGACGAAGCCGGCGCCGTAGCCCGTGGGCCCGCCGTTCTTCGGCTTCAGGACCAGGAGCATGTTCTCGAAGAGGCTGTCGGAGCCGAACTGGTCGACGGCCCCGTCGCCCTTGATCGTCAGGCCGCTCACGCGGCAATGGTCGCCGAAGATCTCGAGGGAGTTGTCCTCCAGGAGGCCGCCTTCGACCGTCACCGGCGCCTGAGCGGACGACCCCACGGAGAACTTCCCGCCCTTCGAGACCAGGTTCCTGATGAAGATCGGGCCGAGGCCCTCGCCGTGGTCGTAGAAGACCTGGTAGTTCCGCTGGCCGGGGTTCTCGAAGCGCTCGGCCGAGCAGTCGATCCACCGGTGCGTGTCCCCCTTCCGGCTGGCGTCGCTGAAGGAGACATAGAACGTCGCGCCGCCCGGGCAGGCCGGCATCGCGAGGGAGCAGTGGAGCTTCTCTCCGGTGAAGTTCGTCGAGTTGATCACGCCGAAGTGGTGGCGCCCGGCGCGATAGGCCTCGCAGGATTCGAGGCGCACGCCGTCGCTCCCCATGACGCGAAAGCCGTAGCCGTCGCGCGCGTCGGCCGACTCGTCGGCCACGAGGTCGCGGAAGACGAGGTGGTTCTTCCCGTTCGAGTGAACGGGGTCGACCCGGACGCAGGCGGTCCAGACGCCCCGGGCGCGCGGGTCCCGATCGACCGTGAGGGTGCCGTTCTCCCAGGACCAGGCGCCCGGCGGGAGGAACTCGTGATCGACGAGGACGGCCGCCACGCGGTCGACGACCTCGAGCGCGAACTTCGCGCCGGCGGGCTTGAAGTCGGCGTTCCGGAGGAGCCGGCTGCCCCAGAACTTCGGCTTGGCGCCCGTGCCGTACGCGGCGTAGAGAATCGGCTTCCCGGGCGCGCCGCCGGAGCTCGCCTTGAGCGACTCGCGCCACTCGCCGCCGCGGGCGAACAGGACCTGGTCGCCGGGCTGGAAGGCGGCCGCGTTCACTTTGGCGACGGTCTTCCACGCCGCCTGCGGGGAGCGGCCGTCGTTCGCGTCGTTCCCGCCGGGCGCCACGTGGTACGTGTCGCAGAGGACGAGCAGGAGGACGAGCATGCGGGACGCCCGTCCTGCCTATCCGCCCGGGCGCGCGGCGGCGAGATTCTCGAAGCGGGTGAACTGCTTGAGGAAGGCGAGCTCCACGGAGTCGGTGGGGCCGGTGCGGTTCTTGGCCACGATCACCTCGCAGACGCCCTTGCGCTCGGTGTCGGGATTGTAGTACTCGTCGCGGTAGAGGAGCATGACGACATCGGCGTCCTGCTCGATGGCGCCCGACTCGCGGAGGTCGGAGAGCATGGGCTTGCGGTCCTCGCGGCCCTCCGCCGCGCGGTTGAGCTGGGCGAGGGCGATCACGGGGACGTTGAGCTCCTTGGCCATGGCCTTCAGGTTCGAGGAGATCATCGAGATCTCGAGCTGCCGCGACTCCGGCGCCCGGTTCCCCTGCCGCGCGTGCATCTTCTGGAGGTAGTCCACCACGACGAGGCCGATGCCCTCCTTGGCCAGCTGGCGGCGCGCGCGGGTGCGCACCTCGAGGGCCGAGAGGTCGGCCGAGTCGTCGATGAAGATCTTCGCCTCCTGGAAGGCCCCCGCCGCGAGCAGCAGCCGCTGGAAGTCCTCCTCGGTGATCTTCCCGGTCCGCATCTGCTGCGAGTCGATCCGCGTGTGGGAGCAGAGCATCTGCTGGGCGATCTGCTGGGCGGCCATCTCGAGCGAGAAGAAGAGCGTGGGGACGCGCTCGCGGAGCGCCACGTTCTCGATGATGCTCATCGCGAGGCTCGTCTTCCCCATCGAGGGACGCGCCGCGATGATGTAGAGCTGCCCCGGCTGCAGACCGGAGAGCAGGTCGTCGACCTCGTAGAACCCCGTGGGGGTCCCGATCAGCCGCCCCTTCCGGTCGTGGATGTCCTGGATCTGCTGGAAGGTCTCGTGGAGGATATCCGTCATCGTGCGGACGGTGCCCTTCTCCCCCTTGGCCAGCGCGTGGAAGAGGGCCTTCTCCGCCTCGTCGCGCACCTGGTCCACGTTCTCGGTGACCTGGGTCGCCTGGTGGATCACGTTCGCGCAGGTCTGGATGATGGTCCGCAGCAGGAACTTCTCGCGCACCGTCTGGGCGTAGGCCATCGCGTTCGCCGCGCTGGGCATGGTCTCGACGAGCGAGGCCAGGTACTCCGCCCCCCCGACCGCCTCGAGCTTGCGGTCCTTGGCCAGTTCGTCGCGAAGCACCACCAGGTCGATGGGCTTGCGGCCCATGTGGAGCTGGAGGATGGCCTCGAAGACCACCTGGTGGGCCGGGTAGGCGAACAACTCGCGGTGACCCACGAGCTCAAGGACCTCGCCGATGACCTCGTTGTCGTAGATCATCGAGCCCAGCAGGGCCATCTCGGCCTGGCGGCTCTGCGGAAGCGTGTCGTCGCGGAGCATCTGCGCGGGCGACACGGGATCGTGCGCGGCTGGTGCCATGGTTCCCCTCCCTCTGAAAACCCGACGGACGATTCTACCCTACGATGGGGGGGGCGCGTCGGGCTTTCTCTCTCCCGGCTTCGCCTCGGCCGACTTCGTCCCCTCGACCTTGACGGCCTTGGTGGAGAGCACCCACACCTTGACCTTCGGCTGGACCTCGCGGTGGAGGTTCACGACGACCTCGTAGGTGCCCACCTGCTTGATGGGCTCGGCGATCTCGACCGACTTGGGCTCGACCTTGAGGCCCTGGTCGCGGAGCGCGTCGGCGATCATGGAGGGGGTCACGGCGCCGTAGAGGTGCCCCTCCTCGTTGGTGTTCACCTCGACCGACACGGAGGTGACCTTCGAGAGCTTCTCGGCGACCTCCTTCGCGCCCGTCACGAGCGCGGCCTCCTGCTTGGAGGCGCGCCGCTTGGCGAGCTCGAACTCCTTGGTGAGGGAGGCCTCGCGGCCCTTCACCACCTCGCGCGCGAGCTTGCGCGGAAGCAGGAAGTTCCTGAAGTAGCCGTCCTTGACGTTCACGACGTCGCCGCGCTTTCCAACCTTGGCCACGTCCTGCCAGAGCATGACTTTCATGGGGTCCTCGTTCCTTCCTTTGCCTTACAAACTTCCCGTGCCCACGTACGGGATCAGGGCCATGTACCGCGCGCGCTTGATGGCGAGCGTGGCGCTGCGCTGGTGGAACGCGCAGTTCCCCGAGCGCTTGCGCGAGTACAGCTTCCCCTGCCCGGTGCAGAGCTTGTAGAGCGTCTGGATCTCCTTGTAGTCCACGTACATCGTCTTGTCGCGGCAGAAGCGGCACCGGTTGTCCTTGCGGAACTTGGTGTACTTCTTGCGGCGGTCGTCGCGGTCGCGGTCGCGATCGCGATCCCGGTCGCGTTCCATCCTCGGCATCGATATCTCCTCTTCAACTCGTGTTTAGAACGGGATGTCCTCGCCCGGCGGAGGCGGCTCCTCGGCCGCGCCCTCGGGCGCCGGGGGCGCGTCCTGGCCCCCGCCCCCCCCGCCCCCCCCGCCCGTCCCCTGGGGCTTGGCGCCCAGGAACTGGACGTTCTCCGCGGTGACGCGGACCTTGCTCATCTTCTTGCCTTCCGGAGAATCCCAGCGATCCTGCTTCAGGCGGCCCTCCACGTAGACCTGGCGGCCCTTCTTGAGGTACTCCGCGCAGATCTCCGCGGTGCGCGCCCACGCGACGATGTCGATGTACGACACCTCCTCCACCCGCTGGCCCGACTGCTTGCTCGTGTACGAGTGGTTGAGGGCGAGCGCGAACTCGCAGACCGCCGCCCCCTGCGGCGTGTAGCGCAGCTCGGGATCGCGCACCAGGTTCCCGATGAGGATCACCTTGTTGACGCTGGCCGGCATACCCTATCCTCCCATCGGGCGGGGGCCTCCGCCCAGGCCGCCTCCGAAGGGCGGCCGCGGCCCGCGGTCCTCCCAGGGCCGGGCGCCGAAGGGCGGCCGGTCGGTCCGGGGCGGAAGCGGGCCGGCGGTCTCGAAGTCCTTGGGCGGATCCCTCCGGAGCTCCCCCTCGTGAGTGAGGAGCAGGCTGCGGAAGACGATCTCCGAGAGCTGCAGGTCCGCCTTGATCTTACCGAGCGCCTTCTCGGGCGCGCTCAGGTAGGCCAGCACGTAGGTGCCGCGCGCGCTCTTCCTCACCGGGAAGGTGAGCTTGCGCTCGCCCCACTTGTTCACCTGGAGCACCGCCGCGCCGTGGCGCTTGGCGATCCGGTCCACCTCCTCCGTCACGCGATTCCACTCCTTGGCCGCGATCGTGGGGTCGACCAGCAACATCCCCTCGTACGTTTTCACCTCTGAAATCCTCCTTCGCTAAGATTTCTTCGCCTCCCCCTTCCCTTCCGGGGAGGGGGGCTTACGGTTGAACCTCGTCATGCACTTCTGGATCCCGTCGTCCATCCAGCTCCGCAGGGCCCCGCAGCCCCACTCGAGCGTCTCCTCGAGCACGGGGCGCTCCTCCTTCGCGAACCGCCCGAGCACCCAGGTCACGTCGGGCCTCCCGCCCCCCACGCCGATCCTGAGGCGCGGATAATCCGAGTGCCCCAGCGCCGCCTCGACCGACTTCAGGCCGTTGTGGCCGCCGCTGGAGCCCTTCTCGCGGATCCGCACGGCCCCCAGGGGGAGGTTCACGTCGTCGCAGACGACCATGATCTCCTCCCCGAAGCGCTTGCGGAGCTCCGGGATCACGCGGCCGGTCTCGTTCACGTACGTCCACGTCTTCACCAACGCCACCTCGTGGCGGCCCAGCCGCCCCTCCGCGGCCCAGAACTCGAACCCGGCCTTGCGGAACTTCCGGTCCATCTTTCCAGAGAGCAGGTCGACCGTCATCCAGCCGACGTTGTGCCGCGTCGCGGCATACTTCTCGTCGGGATTCCCGATCCCGAGCACCACGTTCATCTATCGCCTCCGTCCCGTCCCGGTGACGGGGCCGGCTACTTCTTCTCCTTCTCTTTCTTCTCGGGGGCGGCTTCCTTCTTCCCCGCCTCGGGCTTCTTCTCGGCGCCCTCGGGGGCCTCCTCATCCTTCTCCTTCTTGATGACTTCCGGCTCGAGCGGGCCGGGCGCCACCACGGCGGGCGCGACCTCCTCGAGCTTGTGCTCCTGCACGATCGCCAGGACGAGCTCCGCGTCGTGGAGCGCCTTGACGCCCGCGGGCAGGCGGAGGTCCTTGATGCAGAACTTCACGTCCTTCTTGAGCCCCGTCACGTCCTGCTCGATGTGGTCGGGGATGGCATCCGGGAGGCACTGGATCTTGAGGACCTTGATGTACTGGTCGAGCACGCCGCCCTCCTCGACGACGCCGACCGGCTTGCCCTTCAGGAGGAGCGGGACGTCGAGAGTGAGCAGCTCGTCCATCGCGATCTTCGTGAAGTCCACGTGGATGGCGTGCTCGTCCAGGTGGTCGTACTGGACCTCCTTGATGAACACCTTGTCGCTCCCCGCCGGGTGGGCGAGGGTGACGATGCGCGCGTGCTTCTTCACGAGGCGCGCGAACTCCTTGGCATCGATCAGAAGGTGGAGCGGCTCGGCGCCCTTCTGCGCGAGCACCGCCGGCACCTTCCCCGCCTTGCGGTAGCGCCGCGAGACGCGCGTGCCGAGCGCCTCGCGCTTCTCCGCCTGGATGCTGAACTGTTCGGCCATGGCTTTCTCCCGTTACTGGAACAGGCTGCTGATGGATTCCGAGTGGTGGATCCTGCGGATGGCCTCGCCCAGCAGCTTGGCGATGGAAAGCACCCGCAGGTTGTGGAACTCCTTCCCGTCGAGCGGGATGGTGTCCGTGACCACGATCTCCTTGAGCGGCGCCTTCTGGAGTTTCTCCACCGCCTTGCCCGAGAGGACCGCGTGGGTCGCGCAGATGTAGATGTCCTTCGCGCCGTTCTTCCGGCAGGCGCGCGCCGCCTCGCTGATCGAGGTGCCGGTGGAGATCATGTCGTCCACGAGCACGACGTTCCGCCCCCCCACCTCGCCGATCACGTGCATCATCTCGATCTCGGTGGGTCCGCTGCGGCGCTTGTCGCAGATCGCCAGGTCCGCCCCCAGGCGCTTGGCGTACGCGCGCGCCATCTTGATCCCGCCCACGTCGGGCGAGACCACGGTGAGGTCCGGGAGCTTGAGCTGTTTGAAGTACTCCATGAGCACCGGCGCCGCGTAGAGGTGGTCCATGGGGATGTCGAAGAAGCCCTGGATCTGCGGCGCGTGGAGGTCCACGGAGAGCGCCCGGTGAGCCCCCGCCGCGGTGACGAGGTTCGCCACGAGCTTCGCGCTGATGGGGACGCGGGCCTCCGCCTTGCGGTCCTGCCGCGCGTAGCCGTAGTACGGGATCACCGCGGTGATCCGCTCCGCGCTGGCGCGGCGGAGGCAGTCGATGAGGATGAGGAGTTCCATCAGGTTCTCGTTCACCGGCGGGCAGGTGGGCTGCACCACGTACACGTCGCCGCCGCGGACGTCCTCGAGGACCTTGAGGTCGATCTCGCCGTCGGGGAAGCGGGTGATCTCCGTCCTCCCCAGGGAGATGCCGAGCGAGTCGCACACGCCCTTCGCGAGCGCCGGATGCGCCGTGCCGGTGAAGATCCCGAAGGCGTTCTTCATCGCCGCCCCCCCTTGACCTTGCGGCGGGGCCGCGCCCCGTTGGAGGATGGCCCCTCCTTCGCTCCTCCGGCGCTTGAGCTACGGAGGGCTGGCGGCTTCTTCCTCGCCAGCGGCCGGGCGGGCACGCCCACCACGGTTGCCCCCGCGGGCACCTCCCCGCGCAGCACCACGGCCCCCGCGCCCGTCGTCGCGCCCTTCCCCACCCGGACCGGGGCGACCAGGACGGTGTTCGAGCCCGTGTGGACCCCGTCCTCCACTATAGTCTGGTGCTTCCCGACCCCGTCGTAGTTGGCGGTGATGGTCCCGGCGCCGATGTTGACGTGGGCGCCCAGGACGGCGTCGCCCAGGTAGCTCAGGTGCTTCGCCTTGGAGTGCATCCCCACCCGGGTCTTCTTCACCTCGACGAAATTCCCGATCTCCGCCTCGTCCTCGAGCACGGTGCCGGCGCGCAGCTGGGCGAAGGGGCCCACCTCGCAGCGGCTCCCGATCGTCACCCCGCGGCGGATGACCGTGAACGGCTGGATCACCGTGTCCGCCCCGATCGTGACGTCCTCCTCGATGAAGGTCGTCGAGGGGTCGACGATCGTGACGCCCAGGTCCATGTGGCGCTCCAGGACGCGCCAGCGGAGGAAGTTGGTCGCGGCCACGAGGTCGCGCCGCGAGTTGATGCCGTAAATCTCATTCGGGTTGAGCGAGCGGCAGGCGTCCACGGTCCTCCCGCCCGCCACCAGGACCGCGAGGGCGTCCGTGAGGTAGAGCTCGCCCTTCTTGTTGTCGGGCTTCACCTTCCGGAGGGCCTCGAAGACGGCCGGGGCGCGGAAGACGTATTCGCCGGAGTTCGATTCGGGGATGTTCTTCTCCTCGGGGGTGGCGTCCACCTCTTCCGCGAAGCGGAGGAACTTCCCGCCGGCGCGGTCGCGGACCACGCGGCCGTAGCCGCTGGGGTCGTCCAGGCAGGCGGAAAGGAAGGTGGCGTCGCGATGGTTGAGCCGGTGCTCCTCGAGCAGGCGGAGGAGCGTCTTGGGCCCCACGAGGGGGGCGTCGCCGGCGAGCACGAAGAGGTCGCCCGCGAACCCCTGGAGGGCCGCCTCGGCCTGAGCCAGGGCGTGGCCGGTGCCCTTCTGCTCTCCCTGTTCGATGAACCTGCAGCCCGCGGCGGCCTTGCGGACCTGGTCGGCCTGGTGGCCCACGATGACGACGATGTCCTCCACCCCTGCCTCCCGGAGGTTGCGGAGGACGTAGTCGAGCACGGGCCGGCCGAGGACCTCATGGAGGACCTTGGCGCGTTCGGACTTCATCCGGACGCCCTTGCCGGCCGCCAGGACCACCGCTTTGACGTTGTCGAGCGACACTCCAAGACCCCTGCTTGAGATTCGCACAACTCCCGGTACCCGCCGCGGTAATCGGCCGCCGCTATCACCCGGCGCCCGCGCAGGCAGGTGGTTACTACCTAAGCGAGGGGGAGTCTAAGGGAGGGGTCGGGGCAAGTCAACGGAATTGAGTCAGCGCAACCTTCGGCGCCATCCTGACCCAAGGCGGCGGGACCCCCGCGGGGAGCTCGCACCGGGGAGCCCCGCACGCCTTGCCTCTGCTGTCTCCAGGGCTGCTCTATCGTCTCGTCCGCGCCGGTTGGAGCGGTGCGGATCGGATGGTTTACTCTTCTTCCTTCGGAGGGACCTCGGCCGGGGCGGCCGGACCGGCGGGGTCCTCCGAACCCTCCCTCTTCCAGAGGAACTGGACGTTCTGTGCGACGAGGTGAAGCTTGGTCCGGGGTTTCTGGGTGGCCGCATCGGTCCAGCGGGACTGCCGGAGGGACCCCATGACGAGGACCTCGCGGCCCTTCTTGAGGAACTGGTGGCAGATTTCGGCGAGCCGACGCCAGACGTCGACGTCGAGGAAGGTCGTGTTCTCCGCCTTCGCGCCGTCCTCCTTGGTGTACCGCTGCGAGGTGGCCACGCTGAAGGAGCACACGGGAGCCCCGCCGGGCGCGTAACGCAGCTCCGGGTCCCTCGTCAGCCGCCCCACGATCACCACGCTGTTGAAGTTCGCCATCGCATCACCTCCATGCCTCATCGATCCGCACCACACGGATGAGGAAGAAGCAACCCCCGTGCCACGAGGGCCGAACGCGGAACCCCCCGTCCCGCAGGCAGTTCTGTGATACGACCTAATATGGCGCATCAAGGCACGTTTCAAAACGTAACGCGAGATTGCCCTGATCCAACCTGAAACCCTCCCGAGCAGCCCGGACCCCTGGACCCGCGAAGCCGCATCCCTCGCACTGGACCCGGTCCGCCGAGGGACGATGAAGCCGGTCTCAAGCCCCAGCCCCGGGTCTGCTTGGGGAAGACATGACCCTTCCCGCGGGAGTCCTGCTTCTTTCCGTCCTCGGCGATGAGGCCGAAGTCGCCAGGCTCCTCCGGAAGAAGGGGGCCAAGGTCGTCGAATCGAACGGGGCCGTGACGACGGTCGACGCCGGGGACGTCACGCAAGGAAAGAGGACGGCCCCGCGGCCCGGCTTTCAGCGCCGGGACCGGGACCTTCGGCGCCGCGAGGCGAGCGCGAGGAGGAGGAGCGGGGCGAGCCCCTCCAGACCCAGGAGCCCGCACCCTCCCCAGGCCGGCGGCGGGGGCGGCGGAACCGGCGGAGGCGGCGGGACATCGTCGTCCAGGTTCACGAGCAGCACGTCCGATGCGTTGAAGCCGCTGTAGGCAGGATCCGCGCTCACGGCCGGGCCGAGCACCGCCAGGTAATTCTTGTTCCCGTCGAAGAGCAGGTCGTCCACTCCGGTCACCGTCACCGTCTGCGGGACCCCCGAGGTGGTAAACACGAGCAGGGCCGTCGAGACCGTGCCCTCCGCGGTGTTCGAGCTCGAGACCGGGATCGACACGTTCGCCAGGGGCGCGCCATTGATCACCACCGAGAACATGGCCTGGGCCCCCGCTTCGGTCGTCTGCAGGGAGAGCGGGGTCACGGTGATGCTGCCGTAGCTCACGATGACCTCGTCGCTCGTGGCCAGCTGGCCGTCCGAGGCGGTCAGGCGGAGGACGTAGATGCCGGGCGTGGTGAAGGTCGCCGTCGTCGAGAGCTGGTTGGGAGTCCCGAAAGTTACCGCCGCCGGCCCCGACGCGGTCCAGAGCGCCGTGATCAGGGGAGGCGCGGGGTACCCGTCGTCCGGGGCGCTGCCGGTGAGGGTCACGCCCTGGCCAAGCTGGATGCTCCGGTCGGGCCCGGCGTTGGCCTTGGGCGGGGTGTTGGCGAACGACTGGATCTCGGCCTGGGTGAGGACGCTGCTGAAGATCCGCACGTCGTCGAGGTCGCCCAGGAAGGTGATGGGATGGCCCGCCGATCCGACGGCCCCCGTGATCCGGCCGAGCGTGTTGATGACCGCCGTCTTCACGCCCGTCTCGGCCGTCGCGGAGCCGCTGAGGACGCCGCCGACCCAGACCTGGACGACGCCGCTGACCGAATCGCGGGTCAGCGCGAGGTGATGCCACTGGCCGTCGTTGATCGGTTGCGCGCTCTGGGCGGTGTTGGGCTGGGCGTTGGGCGGCACGGGCTCGGGATTGCTGGCGAAATCGATGGTGAGGCCCGCGGTGATCCCGATCCGCCCGTTCTCGTCCAGCCAGCCCCAGAGGATGTCGTTCGTGTTCGTGGCGTTGCCGGCGACGATGCCGCCCGCGATGCCCGGGGCGCGGACGGGGAGGTTGCCCTGGCCGGTCGTGCGCACCCAGCAGGCGAGCGTCGCCGTCCCCCCGAGCACCGGCTGGAGGTCCGCGGCCAGCGTCACCGAGTCGTCCACGCCGTCGAAGCGGAGGGCGCGCCCGACGGCCCCGATGATCCTGGTGGGAGGTCCGCTCGCCCCCGCGAGCGTGCCGTCGTTGGGCGCGGTGAGCTCGAGGTCGAAGGCCGTCCCCCCGCCGACTTCCTCGAAGGGATAGTAGTTCGTGAGACTCGCCGACGGGAAGTTGGGGAAGACGAAAGCGATGCCCGAGCCGGCGGCGATGGCTTTGGGCGGGACCGAGCGGTCGGTCACGTTCGAGACCCCGAGGACGTAACTGGCGCCGGGGACCATCGCCGAGGTGCTGAGGAACACGGTCCGGAGGTCGCCGCTGAGGACGGCGGCGGAGACGGTGACGCCCCCGCTCATCGCGTAATTCCCGAAGGCCTCCGCGGTCGTCTGGTCGACCGCCTCGCTGAAGACCACGACCACCTGGGTGCCGGTGGGCGTCTGGGCCGTCACGATGGAGGGCCGCAGGATGTCGTTCACGGTGAAGACCGAGGTCACGATGGGGCTGTCGGCCAGAAGCGTCCCTGGCCGGCGGGCGAAGGCCTTGACGGTCGTGTTGGCGGCAAGGACAAAGGGGCCCGCGTAGAGGGTGGAGGCGGCGGTCGGGTCCAGGCCGTCGATGGTGTAGTAGATCTCCGTTCCAAAGGTGTCGCAGGCGATCGTGGCCGTGACCGAGTCGGAATAGGCGGGGCTGATCTTGGGGGCGGCGACGATCGGGTAGAGGGCGCCCTGGGGGACGATGGCATACGCGCCGGCGCCCGGGACAAGCCACTCGAGCTGTGCCACGGAGTAGCCGGGATTCTCGAAATACTCCACGCGGATCGAATAGCGCTGGCCGGCCGTGAGGGAGATCGTGGAGCCCACGGCGTTCGTCACGGACTGGTCGCGCCAGCGGTCCAGGAGCAGGACGCCGTCGATCCAAACCCGGATGCCGTCGTCGGCCCGGCTGCGGAAGGAATAGACTCCGCTACCGCCGGCGGGGGCCTCGACGACTCCGCTCCAGCGGATCGAGTACTGGTCGGCGCCGAACGGGGCGGCGGGGAAGAGGGCGGCATCGGGCCCCGGGGCCCCGGGGATGTCGCCGAAGTCGAAGTTGATGGCGGCGTCGAGGCGGGTCACGTCGTTGGCGGAGGGCGCGAAGTCGAGGTTGTCGAAATACTCCGCGTAGACGCCCGTGCCCTGCGCGTCGGCGCGCGCCGCGGTGAACGCCAGGCTCGCGGGAAGCGCGAGAAAAAAGGTGAACAGCGGGACGCGGCGCATCGTGCTCCTCCCCGGCCGCGGACTCGTCCCGCCCTTCCATCCGCGATCGCGCGATTCTAAGTTTCCTTGAACCGGGAATCAAGGAAAGCCGGGCCCCCGAAATTCCGATTGGGGAATAAACCCGGACGTCGGGGGTCGTTCCTTAGGTGGGAGTGACCGGACCGCAGACCCCTAAGGGAGGAAGATCCGCATGATCCGCACGACGATCGCATTCGCAGTGGCGCTGGCGGCGTTCGCCTCGCCGGCCCTGGCCCAGGACGGCATGAAGAAGGGCGACCCGGACCTCAAGTCCGTGGGGCCGCTGGCCTTCGCGCCCGGGGGAGTCCTCCTCGTGGGCGACCCGGCCGGCGCCGCGGTCTTCGCCATCGCCACCGAGGACGTGTCGGGCGACCCGGAGAAGGTCAAGCTCGACGTCCCCGCGATCGACGAGAAGATCGCCGCCGCGCTCGGCACCTCGCCCAGCGACATGCTGATCCACGACCTCGCCGTCAACCCCGCCAGCGGGAACGCGTACCTCTCGATCTCGCGGGGCCGCGGGCCGGCCGCGACGCCCGTCCTCGTGCGCGTGGACGGCGCGGGCAAGATCTCGGAGGTGCCGCTCAAGAACGTCTCCTTCTGCAAGGCCTCGCTCCCCAACCCGCCGGCCGCCGGCGGGGACGGCAAGAACAGCGCGCGCTCCGAGGCGATCACCGACCTTGCCTGGGTCGAGGGCCGCGTGATCGTCGCCGGACTCTCCAACGAAGAGTTCGCGTCGAACCTGCGCGCGATCCCCTATCCCTTCAGGGACGCCGACACGGGCGCGGCCGTCGAGATCTTCCACGGCGCCCACGGCAAGTTCGAGACCCGTTCGCCGGTGCGGACCTTCACCGTCTACACCGTCGGGAAGCAGACGCAGGTGCTGGCCGCCTACACGTGCACCCCGCTCGTGCGCTTCTCGCTCGACGAGCTCAAGCCCGGCGCGAAGGTGCGCGGCACGACGGTCGCCGAGCTGGGCAACCGCAACCGGCCGCTGGACATGATCGTCTACCAGCAGGGCGGGAAGGACTTCCTGCTTCTCACCAACAGCAGCCGCGGCGTGATGAAGATCTCCACGGACGGGATCGACAGCAACAAGGGCATCACCGAGAGGATCAGCGACAAGGCCGGCCAGACCTACGAGACGATCGCGTCCCTCGAGGGCGTCACGGAGCTCGACCGCCTGAACAAGGGGAACGCCGTCATCCTGGCCCGCGCCAAGGGCGGACCGCTGAACCTCCAGACGATACCGCTCCCGTAGCGGGTCCATGGGTCCGCATCGCGGGGCGCTCGTCGCCGCTCTGGTCTGCGCCCTGGGCTGCGCTTCCGCGGGGCCCTCCCTCACGCTCGACGAGGGAGGCCGCTTCCGTGCGGGCGGCCCGGGTTCCCTCTCGGTCTTCGTGGCCGGCTCAGAAACCCCGCTGTTCGGCGAGCTTCGCGGGGAGTCGGACGGCCTGGTCTTCGTCCCTCGCTTCCCCCTCAGGCCCGGCGTGGAGTACCGCGCCGTCTACACGCCGCCTGCGGGGGCGCCCGTGACCGCGTCGTTCCGCCTGCCCGCGCCGGGGTCCTCCCCTTCCACCGTGGTGAGCCGCGTCTTCCCGAGCCGTGACCTGCTGCCGGAGAACCTGCTGAAGTTCTATCTCCACTTCTCGGCCCCCATGGCGCGCGGCGAGGCCTACCGGCGCACCCACCTCCTGGATGCGGAAGGGAAGAAGGTGGAACTCCCGTTCCTCGAGCTGGGCGAGGAGCTGTGGGACCGGTCGGGGACCCGTCTCACGCTTCTCTTCGACCCGGGCCGTATCAAGCGCGGCCTGAAGCCGCGCGAGGACTCCGGGCCGGCGCTCGAGGAGGGGAAGTCCTACACGCTGCTCGTCGAGTCCGCCTGGCCCGACGCCGAGGGCCGGACCTTGCTTCGGGAGTTCCGCAAGGCCTTCCGGGTGGCGGCACCCGACGACCGGCAGCCCGACCCGTCGGCGTGGGTGATCCGCCCGCCGCGCGCGGGGACGACGGGCCCGCTCCTCGTGGAGCTGGACGAACCCCTCGACGAAGCCATGCTCCACCGCGCCATCGCCGTGCTCGATGGGGAGGGCCGCCCCCTCGCGGGACGCGTCGAGGTCGATCCGGACCAGGTCCGCTGGCGGTTCCATCCCGAGCGGACCTGGAAGCCCGGCCGCCATGCGCTCTCGATCGACACGACCCTGGAAGACCTGGCCGGCAACAGCATCGGCCGCCCCTTCGAGGTGGACGTGGTCCGCCCCCTCGAGCGGACGATCACTACGCGAACAGTGAGCCTTCCCTTCGCCGTGCTCCAGCCATAGAACAGTCTGTCCGTTTTATGGCGTGCTCAGCAGCGCCAGCACCGCCCAGGCGGTGGTCGAGATGCGGTGGGCGTAGCTTTGGACGCCGGGGGGACGGGTGGTGCCGGGCCAGGTTCCGTCGTCCAGCTGGGCGGCGACGAGGAAGCCCCTGCCCTGCCGGATCAGCTCCGGCACCCCGGGCTCGCCCCGCAGACCGGCAAGCGCGAGGAGCGCAAGGGCCGTGTCGAAGATCTCGGGGGGCGAGGTGACGTAGGGACCCCAACCGCCGTCACGCGACTGCCCCTGGCGGAGGACGTCCAGACACTCCGCGCGTTGCTCGAAGGGCCCGGGAATCCCCACCAGGAGCGCCGAGGCCTCGAGGACTCCCGCCGGCTTCCGGCGACGCAGCCAGTCGTCGGCCCTGGTGATGGCCCCCGTGAAGCGTTCCCCCGCCCCCGCCAGCACCCGCCGCGCCGCGACGGTCGCGAGGACCCGCCCGTAGGTGATCGGCGATCCGGGCAGGCCGTCGGCGACGATCGCAAAG
>JAHFOZ010000071.1 GCA_023261405.1 Planctomycetota bacterium | reverse complement strand
TGGTGGGCCGCCAAGAGGACGAAGACGGCCAAGGAGTTCTACGCGGCGGGGCGGAGCATCTCGGGTTTCCAGAACGGCCTCGCCCTCGCGGGCGACTACATGAGCGCGGCTTCGTTCCTCGGGATCGCCGGCATGGTCGCTCTCCAGGGCTACGACGGCCTCATCTACTCGGTCGGCTTCCTCGTGGGGTGGCCCATCACGATGTTCCTCATCGCCGAGCCCCTCCGGAACCTGGGGAAGTTCACCTTCGCGGACGTCGTGGCCTACCGGCTGAACCCCCGGCCGATCCGGACCGCCGCCGCCGCCGGGGCCGTCATGACGGTCATCATCTACCTGCTCGCCCAAATGGTGGGCGCCGGCAAGCTCATCGAACTGCTCTTCAGGGACCCCCACCTCAAGTACTGGCACGCCATCGTCGGCGTGGGGGCCCTGATGATGGTCTACGTCCTCTTCGGCGGAATGAAGGCCACCACGTGGGTCCAGATCATCAAGGCCGTGCTCCTCATCGGCGGCGCCACCGTCCTCGTCCTCATGATCCTCGCCAAGTTCGATTTCAATCCCGGCCTTCTGTTCAAGAGGGCCTCGGAACTTCCCCGCGGGCCCGAACTGATCAAACCCAGCGCGGCGCACCCCCTGGACCGCATCTCGCTCGGCCTCGCCCTCATGTTCGGGACTGCAGGACTGCCCCACATCCTCATGCGCTTCTACACGGTTCCCGACGCCAAGGAAGCCCGGAAGTCGGTCTTCTACGCGACCGGCTGGATCGGCTATTTCTACATCCTCACCTTCCTGATCGGGTTCGGCGCCATGGTGCTGGTCGGCGAGGATAAGATCCTGAAGAACGGCGGACAGAACATGGCGGCCCCGCTCCTCGCCAGGGAACTGGGCGGCAACGCCTTCTTCGGGTTCCTATCTGCAGTAGCATTCGCGACGATCCTGGCGGTCGTCGCGGGACTCGCCCTGGCTGGCGCCTCGGCACTTTCCCACGACCTCTACGTGGGCGTGATCAAGAAGGGGCAGGCCACCGAGCGCGAACAAGTCATGGTCGCCCGCGTCGGCACGGTGATCCTGGGCGTCCTCGCCGTCCTCCTGGGGATCGTCTTCGAGACGCAAAACGTGGCGTACCTCGTGGGTCTCGCCTTCGCCGTCGCGGCAAGCGCCAACTTCCCTGCGCTGCTCCTTTCGATCGTCTGGAAACGCTACACCACGGCGGGGGCGGTGGCCAGCATCGTCACGGGGCTCGTACTCGCCATCGGGCTCATCATTTTGGGGCCGGACGTCTGGGGCCCCGTTTTCAAGAACGTGAAGCCAATCTTCCCCCTGAAGAATCCCGCGATCGTCTCCATCCCCGCCTCGTTCCTGGCGGGAATCCTCGTCTCCCTCGTCACCCGCGACCGGCAGGCCGAGGAGAAGTTCGAGGACGAGAAACTCCGGAGCTACCTGGGCATCGGAGCGGATTAGAGATGTCCCGTCAGGCGTACCGTAGAGCGGAGGTGTCCATGATCCGCTTCGCCGCGCTGCTCGCCCCCCTCCTGGCCTTCCCCCTGGCCGCCCAGGACGTCCCGCCGGCCAAGCCCGCATGGATGGAGCGCCTCGAGAAGGCGTCCGCCTCCAAGGAGTCGTGGGAAGCGCGCCGCAAGGAGATCCGCGAGCAGATCCTCGTCGCCGCCGGGCTCTGGCCGGAGTTCGAGCGCCCGGCCCTCAAGCCCGTGATCTTCCACCTTCTCGAACGCGAGGGCTACAGCGTCGAGAAGGTCCGCCTCGAGACGCTCCCCGGGTTCCACCTCACGGGGAACCTCTACCGGCCGCTCGGGAAAAAGGGGCCCTTCCCTGCCGTGGTCTCGCCCCACGGGCACTGGGGGCCGGGCCGCTTCGAGGACAGCAAGGACTGCTCCATCCCCGGCCGCTCACTCACGATGGCGCGGATGGGGATGCTCGTCTTCACCTACGACATGGTGGGCTACGGGGACCTCAAGCAGCTCCCCCACCAGTTCTCCGACACCGCGTCGGGCGTGGGGCTCCTGGGGCTCCAGCTCTGGAACAGCCTGCGCGCGGTGGACTTCGTGAGCTCCCTCCCGGACGTCGACCCGAAGCGAATCGGCGCCACGGGCGCCTCCGGCGGCGGCACCCAGACCTTCCTCCTCGGCGCCGTGGACGACCGCGTCACCTGCGCCGTCCCCGTGAACATGGTCGCGGCCGAGTTCCAGGGCGGCTGCAGCTGTGAGAACGCCCCCGTCCTGCGGATCGGCCTGAACAACGTGGAGATCGCCGCCGCCATGGCGCCGCGCCCCCTCATGCTCGTGGCCTGCACCGGCGACTGGACGAAGGACAACCCGAAGCTTGAGGCGCCGGCAATCCAGCGCGCTTTTGCGGCGCTGGGTGTCGAGGAGCGCTTCCGCTGCGTCCAATTCAACTACGGGCACAACTACAACAAGGACTCGCGGGAGGCGGTCTATGCGTGGATGGGCCGCTGGCTCAACGGCGCCCCCGATGCCATGAGCGTCCCCGAACCAGACTTCAAGGCCGAGAAGCGCGAGGACCTCGCCGTCTTCGATCCCGGACACCCCGCCCCCCCCGGCACGGCGGACGCCGCGGGGGTGGCAAAGGCCCTGCAGGAGATGGTCCGCGCGCAGCTCGACGCGCTCCGGCCTCGGGACGGGGAGTCGCTCAAGCGGTTCCGCGAGCTCATGGCGCCCGCGCTCGCGCACACCTTCTCGGCGCGCTGGCCCGCGCCCGGCGAGGTCGAGCCCCTGGTGGAGAGCTACGAGCCCGGCCTCTCGCGGCTCTTCCTGCGACCCCGGGGGACCACGACGCCTCTCGAGATCCTGCAGCGGGACCCGCCTGCCAAGGCCCGCGGAGGCAGGGTGACCCTCCTGGCCGTCCCACGCGATCGCGAAGCCGACCCCATGGTCGCGGCCCTGCTCCGTCGCGACGAGGCCGCCGTCGTCCTCAGCCTGGGGGCCCACCGCGGGGAGGCGGCCGCGGGCGGCGTGAAGCAGCAGCGGATGGCGTACGGGACCACGTTCTTCCGCACGCCGCTCGCGTGGCAGGTGCAGGACGTCCTCGTCGCGCTGGCCCGCCTGGACGCCCGGCCCGACGTGAAGGAGATCCACCTGGCGGGCCTGGGCGACGCGGGGCCGGCCGTGCTCCTCGCGCGGGCGCTCGCGAAGTCGGGGAAGATCGCGCGGACGACCGTGGACGCCACCGCGCTCGACCGCGTCGCCGCCCAGCCCGGCGCCCCCCGCATCGACGCCGCGCGCAGCGCCGCCATCCTCGCCGCGCCCGGATTGCTCGTCCTCCACGGCGTGCCCGCCGGGACGGACCTCGAACCCGTCCGCGCCGCCTACCGCGCGGCGGGCCGCGAAGAGGCGCTCTTGTCGCTGGCCACCGGCTTCGACCGGCTCCTCGAGGACAAGTGATGACGGTCTCCGGGAAACTCCATGCGATCCACGGCCCGATCACCGACCAGTTCCCCGGGCCGGGACGCCCGGGGGGGCACGAGCTCACTCCCGAACAGGTGGAGTCTTTCCGGAAGAATGGTTTCGTGAAAGGCGGGCGCGTGCTGGACGACCGCCAGCTCGCCGCCCTGCGCGACGCGGTGGAGCTCTTCTGGTCGGGGAAGAACCCGCGCATGGGCGACCTCTACGAGATCGACCAGGCCTGGAGGGACGCGCCGCAGAAGCACCTCTTCCACATCCTGGGCATGTGGCTGGTGGACGAATCCTTCCACGACCTCCTCTGGCACCCGGCGATCACCGCGAAGGCCGCGCAGCTCCTGGAGACGCCGGCCGTCCGGTTCTGGCACGACCAGGTCTTCTACAAGCCCCCGCGCCATCCCGGCATCGTCGCCTGGCACCAGGACTACTCCTACTGGACGCGCTCCGTCCCGGCGCGCCACCTCACGTGCAACATCGCGCTCGACGACACGACGATCGAGAACGGCTGCCTCCACTACGTCGCCGGGAGCCACCGCTGGGGGCTGCTGCCAAAGCTGAACCTGCTCAAGGACATGGAGGGCGTGAGGGGGATCCTCACGCCCGCGCAGCTGGAGGAGTTCAAGCCGGAGCCCATGCTCGTCAAGGCGGGCGAGTGCACGTTCCACCACTCGCACACGATGCACGGCTCCTACGGCAACGCCTCCGCGGGCCCGCGCCGGACGGCGGCGCTCAACTTCATGCACCCGGAGACGCGCTGCGCGGACGGGGTTAACCCGCTCCTCTATGGAGTCCCGGTGATCCCGAAAGGGGAGATCATCCAGGGCGATCACTTTCCCATCGTGACGGAGGATTCATGAACCCATCGCGGCGGCATTTCCTGAGGCAGTCGGCCATCGTGGGGGGCGCGTTCCTGGGGCTGCGTCACCTGGCCGGGTGCGCGTCCGGGCCGCATCCCTCGACTCCCGTGGGCCCCCATCCGGACCTCGTGGAGGACCCCGAAGGCATCCTCAACCTCCCCAAGGGGTTCAGGTACACCGTCCTTTCCCGGACCGGCGAAAGGATGGACGACGGGTTCCTCGTCCCCGGCGCGCACGACGGCATGGCGGCCTTCCCCGGTCCCGATGGACGGACGATCCTGGTGCGCAACCACGAACTGCTCCCGGGCGATGTCCGCATGGGCCCCTTTGGCCCGAAAAACCAGCTCTTCAAGAACATCGACCGGGAGATGATGTACGACGCCGGAAAGGGGAAGCAGCCGGGCCTGGGCGGGACGACTACGCTGGTCTACGACACAAAGAACCTCCTCCTGGAGCGGCACTTCCTAAGCCTGGCCGGCACCGTCCGGAACTGCGCGGGCGGACCGACCCCCTGGGGCAGTTGGGTCACCTGCGAGGAGAGCGTCCTGCGCGTGAAGGACCCGATTGAGAAAGACCATGGGTACTGCTTCGAGGTGCCCGCGTCCGCGACGCCGGGCCTAGCGAAGCCCGTGCCGCTCACCGCAATGGGACGCTTCAACCACGAGGCGATCGCCGTGGACCCGAAATCGGGCGTGGTGTACCTCACCGAGGACCGCGGCGAGAAGCGCGACCCGCTGCCCGAGGAGCTCCTCCCGGGGCTGGAGAAGCCGAAGCCCAAGCCCGAGGAGCTCGGCGCGGGGCTGCTCTACCGGTACATCCCCGAGGTCCCCGGCCAGCTCGCGCGCGGAGGAAAACTCCAGGCGATGAGGATCCAGGACAAGCCCGGGATCCACACCGGCAACTGGGGCGGCGACCGCATCCCCGTGGGCCAGGCGCTCGAGGTCGGCTGGGTGGACATGGAGAACATCGATTCCCCGAAAGACGACCTCCGCCACCAGGGCCGCGCGAAGGGCGCCGCAGGATTCCAGCGCGGGGAGGGAATCTGGACGGGGAGCGACGGGATCTATTTCGCCTGCACCGACGGCGGGTCCCGCAAGAAGGGCCAGATCTGGCGCTACCGGCCGAGCCCCGACGAGGGCAAGCCGGCGGAGAAGGACAAGCCGGGCCGGCTGGAGCTCTACCTCGAGCCCGACGATCCCGACGTCCTCGAGATGTGCGACAACATCTCGGTGGCCCCCTGGGGGGACCTCCTGATCTGCGAGGACGGGCCGCGCGGCAACTTCCTTCTGGGTGTCACCCCGCAGGGCCGGATCTACAAGATCGCGCAGAACGCCATAAACCGGTGGGAGTTCGCGGGAGTGGCGGTGTCGCCGGACGGAGGCACGCTCTTCGCCAACATCCAGAAGCCGGGCCTGACGGTCGCGATCACGGGTCCGCTGGCGAAGCTGTCGCAGCCGGCGCCGGCCGCGCGCTGAATCAGAACCGGACGCCCACGCCGGCGCTGACCTCCTGCGCCGTGCCCCGGGAGGAGCCGAAGACCCAGGAGTAGGCTCCCTCCAGGGAAAACTCCACCCGGCCGGCGAGGAAGCGGAAGGCCGCGCGCGGCCCCGCGAATCCCACCAGCTGGTCGACGCGGTCCTCCAACGGCAGGGGCCCCGATGTCACGGGATCGAGAATCATCTGGAACCCGACCGCCTTGAGGTCGGCGCCCAGCGAGAACTCGAAGGCGTCCCCGACCATGCGGACGGTCGGCCAGTAGAGGCCGACCTTGAGCGCCCGGAAATCCCCCTCCACGTCGAGGGGCGTGCGAGTCGCCGGGGAGATCCCGTCGTCCACCCCGAGGCTGCCCTCGCCCTTCCAGGTCCCCTCGAAGAAGTCCGCCGAGAGCTGAAAGACATCCAGGTCCACCACGAGGCCACCGCCAACGGCCTCGAAGTCCATCTTGTCGTACTCGAGACGCTCCACGAGCGGCGGGTTGAAGCCGTTGCTCCTCGTCTCGATCCCGTCGGGAACATCGAGGCGGCACGCGCCCGACAGCCCCTCCGCGCGAAGCTCGATGCCCTTCCAGCGCGGCGTGGTCCACGTGAACTCGAGGGTCGGCCCCGGCGCCGCCGGGGCCGGGGCCTCCTGGGGCGCTCCATGAAGTCCCGCTTCCTGAGTGCCGACCCCCATGAGTTCATGACCCTGTCGGACGCCGGGTCCGATCTGATCACGGACCTGGGAGTCGCGGTACTGGGCGTGCGCCACTCCGGCGGAGCCGAGGAGGGCGAGGAGCGCGGGAACCCAGCCGTTCATGATGGGACGGGATTCTGCCACGCGGGCGGCCGGGCCGTCAAGGGCCCATGACAAGCGGTTCGACTGCATGGATTCGCGGAATGGGGCACAAGCGGGCCAGCCCAGCGGATCAATGTGGGTTCATCACGAGGACCCCCTTGGCATTCCGGCCGGAGAGCATGTCCTCGAAGGCGTCGCGCACCCGGTCGAGCGGGTAGGTCCGCGTGATCATCTCGTCGAGCTTGAGGCGGCCTTCCCGGTAGTGTCGCAGGAGGAGCGGCATGTCCACCTGCGGCCGGCAGCGACCGTAGAGGGGGTTGATGTAGACCTTGTCCCACTCGAAGAGCTCCATGTTCACAGTCACGGGTTGCTCGGTGCCGCTCAGCTGGACGGCCGTGCCGCCGTTTCGGACGAAGGAGAGCGGCGCGGCGCAGAGCGCGGGGACGGAGGTGCACTCGAACGCGTAGTCGGCCCCGCGGCCTCCCGTGATCCCCTTCACCTGACCCGCGGCCTGCAGGAGCCCCTCGTCTTTCCGGTCGGCGAGCACGGCGTGCGTGGCGCCGAACGCACGGGCCATTTCGAGCCGATCCGGGTTCACGTCCACGCCGATGATCGCGGCCGCGCCCGCGATGCGCAGGCCCTGGATCACGGAGAGTCCCACGCCGCCCGTCCCGATCACCGCGGCCGACGCGCCGGACGGGACCCGGGCGACGTTGTGGACAGTGCCGAAGCCGGTCATCACGCCGCAGCCCAGGATGCACGCGGAGGCGAAGGGGATCTCCACGTCGATCCGCACCGCCGCCGCCTCGGGCACAACCGTGCAGGTGGACATCGTGCCGAGCCGGAACGCCGCGGGAATCGCGCGGCCGCCGAGGCGGATGCGCCCCAGCGGGACTTCGGGAGGGTTCTCGCAGAGGTTTTCCGCGCTGCGCCGGCACTGGAAGCAGTCCCCACAGGGGATCGCCCAATTGAGGAGCACGCGGTCGCCGGGCTTCACGTGCGTGACGCCGGGGCCGATGGCGCGGACCACTCCCGCGCCCTCATGGCCGAGCACCTGGACCTTTCCGCGCGTAAGGAACTTGTCGTCAGTGTGGCAGACCCCGCTGGCCCGGATCTCGACCAGGACCTCGCCGGCCTCCGGGTCGCCGACCTCCACGGTCTCGACGGAGTAGGCGCCCTTCCCGTCGGTGACGACGGCCCGAGCCTGCATGCGGTCCTCCCCCCCGGGCGGCCGGCGCCCGGGCGGGGGCCATTCTATCGCGAACGGCATTCCCTGCAAGACTTGAGCCCGCGCGCCGCAGACACCGTATAATGTATAGGGGTACCCATAATGGGGAAAGACTTCCGGAGGAGCGAAGCGTGAAGATGATCCTCGTCACCCTCGTGATCGCCCTGTCCGCCGTTCCCCTCTTCGCCGCGCAGGAGGATGAAGCCCGCAAGGTCCTCGATGCCGCTTCCCCCTCGGTGGTTGCGATCGCCAACCTGGAAGGCCACGGGTCCGGGATGCTCCTGGACGAGAAGGGGCTCATCCTCACCAACGCCCACGTCGTCGCCTCCCCCCTGCCCTACCAGGTCCACGTGGAGGCGGGCCCCAAGGACGCCCCGCGCCACGAGGTCTACTCGAAGGTCACCGTGGTGGGCGTCCATCCCACCTGGGACCTCGCGCTCATCCGGATCGACCCGCAGGAGCACCGCGCGACCCTCAGGCCCGTCGCGTTCGCCGATCGCCGGCCCGCCGGGGGCGAACTGATCTTTACGCTCGGTTTTCCGCTCAACCTCGGGAAGACGATCACGATCGGCTCCCTCCGGGTCGCGCGGCGGGTGCTGAACGACCTGTCGTACCTCGAGGTCGCAGCCCCGGTCTTTCCCGGCAACTCCGGCGGCCCGCTGCTCGACGGTGACGGGAAGGCCGTGGGCGTGATGGTCTTCCGCGTGGAGACCGAGCGCGCCACGGGCCTGGCCATCCCGCTCACGGGGATCGCAGCCGACCAGTTCGTACCCTGGAACCGCCGCGGCCGCGAGCCCGGCCAGGCGGCCGCGTTCGTGGAGGCCGCGCAGCGCGCCGCGGACCGGGGCAACCTCCCCGAGGCGGTGACCTTCTATCACAACGCGCTCGCGCGGGACTTCGGAAACCCCGATCTCTACGCGGGGATGGGGCGGCTCTATCGACGCCTGGGCCGCGAGGAGCTGGCCGCCGCGTACCTGGTCCGTTCCCTGCAGCGGACGCCTTGGGCCCAGGAGTCGCTCGAGCGCTACCGCGAACTTGGCCACCTCTTCCTGCGCCTCGGGCGGCGCGGCGACGCCCTCCTCGTGTGGCAGGAGGCGGCGGCCAAGTTCCCCGACGATTGCGGCCGGGTGTGGGACGACCTGGCCCAGCTCCGCTGGCACGAGAAGGAATACCCCGCCTCCGCCTACGCGAGCCGCGTCGCCCTCCGGCTGAACTCCCCCCAGGGGCCGCAGATGAGCGACCTTCACAAGCGGGCGCGGGCGCTGCTGAGCCCGGAGCAGGAACGGACGCTCCTCGACCGGCAGATCATGATCGACGAGGACCTCAAGAAGGGCAAGGAGCTCTCGGTGCGCACGCGGCTCCGGGGCGAGGATTTCATGACCGAAGCCTGCGGCAAGCTCATCCGGGAATTTGAAGGGGTCCAGCTCGAGGTCCGCGACGCCTCGACCTCGATCGGCGGATGGTTCGCTCTGCACGACCGCCCCATCTCTCCCGAGGAGATCCCCAAGCTCTTCACCCGAACGCGCATCCTGGTGGCCCACGAACTCCTTGGAATGGGCATCCGGGACCGCGCGGTCTCCGCCCTCCAGGACCTGCTCCTTCACTTCCCCGAGCGGCCCGAGGCGTGGGAGGTCCGCGGTATCCTCAGCGAACTGAAGAAGAAGGAAGAGTAACGCGCGTCCGCTCAGCGCCGGACTTCGTAATAGTACGCCCGAAAGCGGCCGTCGATCGAGAACGCCCCTCCCTCCACCGGCACCTTCCGTGCCGTGGGAACCCCGTAGAGGTCAACGGCCCGCACTTCGGACGGCGGTGCGCCCTGCAGCGTGATCCGTGCCTCCACGGGCTCCATGAGAAGCGGCGGCGCCCCCGCCTTGAGGAGCGTCGCGCCGTCGGGTGAGTACTCCGTCCCGGCCTGGCGGTCGCGCGCCATCGCGGTGATCAGGATGCGCTTCGAGGAAGTGAGCGGAAGATCGTCGAGCGGGGTGAAGATCAGACTGACGAAGGGCGTCTTCACCTCGACTTTCACGCCCGGCAGGTCCTGGGTCGTCCCCCCCGCCCAGCCCAGGACGGCCTGGGTCTTCGGGGCGGAGAGCGTCACGATCCGACGGCCGTAGTCCCAGCGAAGCTCGCCCGTGTTGCTCGTGATCGTCTTCTTCGCGCGGTCCCAGAAGGAGGACAGGTCGGGCCGCTCCGATGTGACGTCCTCGGCCGCGAACTTCGCCGTCACTCGGCCCACCGCAAGGACCTCCGGAGGCGTACCGGCCGCCCCCTTGAGCGATTTGGCGTCGTATCCGCCGCCCGAGAGATCCTGCTCCAGGGAGTCCACGCCGCGGAAGAGGTCGTCCGTGCGGAGCCGCCTCGCGGCGGCCAGGGCCCCCTCCTTGAGGTGCCCCTTGTGGATCGCGAAGGCGAGGGCGGGGAACTGCCCCATGACGTGGGGCGTGTCGGTGACGTACGAGCTCAGGTTGGGCCAGCCCGCCCCGAGCCGATTGCGCGACGAGAGGAAATGGTACGAGGCATCCCAGCCCTGGAGGCCCATGCCGTAGAAGGCCACGAGCGGCGCCGCCTCAGCCTTCCAAGAGTTCGGCGGGAGCTGGGTCCATTCGGTGATCGAGAAGGGCTTGTCCTCCACCTGGTAGAGGCCGCTCGAGAGGATCCCCGATCCAGGCGCTCCGAGGTGCGTACCGTTCTCGACCTTCCCCTCGGCCACGCTGTGCCCGCCCTGCCCGCCGCCGAAGTAGTTGTGGCGGTCGATCATCTCCATGGCATCGTCGGTCCAGAGGTTCGCCGGATCGGCGGACGGGCCGCCGGCTCGCCAGGCGGTGGCGACCGTGACCGCCCTGTACCCGAGCGCACGCAGGGCCTTCTCGCGCCGTTCATACCCCTCCCGTTGCGCTTCGGCGAGGAAGCGGATCCAATCGCCCATGCGCCGCGCCTCGGCCTTGTTGAAGTGCGGGCCCTTCGCCTCCATCTCCCAGGCGCCGTAGACGCCCATCTTCGGGTTGTCCACGGAGTCGCCGGGCCGCAAGCCCGCGCCCCAGGCCTCGCGCAGCTTCCCGTCGGTCGGGTAGCGTTTCTTGAGCCACTCGGCCCAGCGCATCCGAAGCCGCTCGCCGTGGCGCGGGAAGGACTTGCCGTCGGCCAGCGGGCCCAGCGGGGCATGCCAGAAGATCGAGTCCTCGTTCCGGACCTCGATCACCGCGAGGGCCGGGTCGTCCACGTAGCGGAGCTTCGTGTAGGGGTTCACGTGCGTGAGGAGCGCCTCCACGTACTTCCACTCCAGGTCCTGCAGCGCGGGCTCGACAGTCACGATCCCCGAACTGCTGCGCAGCTCCGCGTTCCCGTGCAGGGGCGGGAGGTCGTCGAAGAGGTCGTACCCGTCCTCGCGCCGGACGGCGAACGGGTAGAAGAAGGACCAGGTCATGTAGATGCCGTTCTTCCTCAGCGTGGCGCACCAGGCGTCCCACTGGTCGAGCTTCTTCGGGTCGAAGGAGGGCCTCCCGTCGGCCCCGCGGCCGGGGAGCCCGAGGAACTCCGCCACGGTGTGCTGGCGCACCATGTTGACGCCGTGCTTGGAGAGGTAGCGCGCCCACTGCTCCTGCCAGGCGCGGGGCTTGTCGCCCTGCAGGTTCGCGCCGCAGCCCCAGAACTTGAGAGGCTTCCCGCCCGCCTCGAGGCGGGGGCCCTTCCGCTGGACGAACCCGAGGGCGCCGGCGGGCTTGTGGAGGAGGCCGGACATGTCGATGACCGACTGCGGGGCGAAGACGTCGTCGTCGGGGATGACCTCGAACCACTCGCCGGGCGCGGCCTCGGCGGCGGCGCCGGGCTTGCGGGCGCCGGTGGGCACGAAGCCGGAGTTCGTGAGGACGAAGCAGTCGATGCCGCCGTGGTTCTGGATAGGGCTGGTGAGCCGGAAGGAGACCGTGTGCGCGCCGGGGGCGAGCGTCACCTTCCCCAGCTTGACCCACGCGAGGCTGCGGTGGTCGGGCCGGGGTGAGATCATGATCTCCTCGCGCGGCTCGGAGCGCAAGTCGCAGGCGACCCAGTCCTGCACGTCGATCCGATAGTGCTGCGTGACCATGAGCCCGTTGCAGCGAACCCAGAAGGCGTAGTCGCCGCCCGCCTTGACGTCGACGGACCACGAGGCCTCGCCGGCCTTCGGGCCGTAGTGGGAGAGCCAGTCGCCGCCGGAGAGGACGTCCTTCTTGACGTCGTCGTACCAGCCGTGCTTCTGGAACGTGCTTTTCGAGGGCTTCTCACCCTCGATCCAGAAGGTCTCGTCCCCCGCCGGGGCCACTGGGCCGGACGCCAGGAACGCGGCCAGGACGGCCAGTCTCATGCTCTTTTCCTCCGCAGGTTCCCAGTATATGGAATCGGGCGGCAGTTGTGACCGACGATCCGGCGCATTTCATTCGCGTATGGTCCCAGGGGAAGTTATACTGAGGTCCGTAGAGGCGGGCCTGCAAGCGTGACCGCCCTCCAGGACGGTTCATCCTGATAGACGCGCCTGCTTGACATCCGTGAGGTCCGCAGCATGGTCTTTGCCCTGGTGCTCGCCGCGGCTGCCGTGGCCGGGATCATCTACGCCAGTTTCTTCGAGTGGACCCTCCACCGTTTCGTGATGCACCGCCCGTTCCTGGGGATGACGTATCCCTACCGGACGCACGGGATCACGCACCACGGGGTGTTCGGCCCGGGCAAGACCTACCACCTCCTCTCGACCGACAACAAGGATCTCGTGACGATGGCCTGGTGGAACGGACCCGTGCTCGTGCTCCTGAACATTCCGGCGGGACTCCTGGCCTGGTGGGTGGGGGGATCCTTGTGGGTGGGGGTGGCGTTCCTGTCGGCCCTCGCGAGCTACTACGTCGTCTACGAGTATTTCCACTGGTGCATGCACGTGCCGGGGCCGCGCTGGTTCCAGGGCACGCGGATTTTCAAGTGGATCAACCAGCACCACCGGCTCCATCACCTCGAGGCCGGCCGGAACCTGAACGTCGTCCTCCCGCTGGCGGACTTCCTCCTCAGGACCCGCCTCGCGCGGGCGCCGATCTCGTAGCCTACACCTTCTGCATCCGCTTCTTCGTCGTCCGACGCGAGGTCTCGGGGATCGAGCGCTCCTTGAGCGTCTTCGCGTAGTAGCCGCTCTTCCGGTAGGCGCCGAGCGGGTCGGGGTCCAGGCCCTTCCGCATCCGGCCGACTTCGAGGATGGGCTTCACGTCCGCCGTCCAGGCCGCGCGGATCACCTCCTCGGCGTCGATGATGCGGTTGTCGTCCTGGGCCTCTGAAAGTTTCGCACGGTCCACCAGGAGGGCCTTCGCGTAGGCTTCCTGCAGGTTGACCGCCGACTGGATCATCGACTCGATCCGCGGCTTGATCACGGGCATCTCGTCGATCATGAAGGCGAAATCGGTCTTGAGCGAGGGGTCCTCCATGCCGGCGACCAGCTCGTTGAAGATCAGGAAGAGCTCGTAGGGGTTCATGCAGCCGGTGGTCAGGTCGTCGTCGGCGTACTTACGGTCGTTGAAGTGGAAGCCGCCCAGCTTGCCCTCGGTGATGAGCGTGGAGACGATCCACGGGATGTTCGTCGCGTGGGCGTGGTGGCCCAGGTCCACGAGCACCTGCGCGCGCTCGCCCAGCTTCTTCGTGAGGAGGGTGGAGATCCCCCAGTCCGCGATGTCCGTGTGGTAGAAGGCGGGCTCGAAGAACTTGTACTCGACGAGCATCCGCATCGACTTCGGCATGTGGGCGTACACGTCGGCCAGGCACTGCTCCATCCACGCCTTGCGGCGCCGGAAATCGCCCTGACCGGGGTAGTTGGTGCCGTCGGCGAACCAGAGGGAGAGGAGGTTCGAGCCCACCTGCCTCCCGATGTCCACGCTGTTCTTCATGTTGTCCACCGCGGCGCGTCGGACTTTCGGGTCCGCGTTGCAGATCGAGCCGAACTTGTACTGCGGCTCCGTGAACAGGTTGGGGTTGATCGCCCCGATCCGGATCCCCTGAGAGACCGCGTGCTTCTGGAGGTCCGCCCAGTCGGGCACGTTGTCCCAGAGGACGTGCACGGCGACCGCGGGCGTGATCCCCGTGAACCTATGCACCTGCGCGCCGTCGGAGAGCTTCTCGTAGGCGTTCCGCGGGGCCGCGGGGTCCTTCACGAGGCCGAAGCGGGTCCCGCAGTTGGCATAGGCCCAGCTCGGCGTCTCGATCCGGAGCTCCATGCACTTCCGGGACACCGCGTCGAGATCGATCCCCTTGTCGCCCCATTCCTCCCTGAGGAGCCTGAACTGCGCCTCGGCGTTCTTGCGGGACATCGGGACCTCCTTAGATCTGGTGAAGGAACTCTTTCAGAGTGGGGTACAGCGTCCGGTAGAGCGCGAACCGCTCCCGGTAGGTCTTCGCGCGCTTCGCGTCGGGGAGGTAGGTCCGCTCCACCCGGGAGATCTCGAGCGCCGCGCCGCGCGCGCTCTTGTGGACGCCCGTGGCGGTGCCGGCCAGGATCGCGGCCCCCAGGCACACGGCCTCGGAGACCCTCATGGCGTGGACGGGCTTCCCGAGCAGGTCGGCCTTGAGCTGCATCCAGAAGGGCGACTTCGCCCCGCCGCCCGTGGCGCGGAAGGAGTCGATCGGCGCCCCGCACTCGCGGAGCACCTCCACGTTGAGCGCCATCTCGTAGGTCACGCCCTCGAGGATCGCGCGGACGACTTCCCCCCGGGTCGTGGAGAGCCGGAGCCCAGCGATCACGCCCTTGGATTCCGTGTCGAAGTGGGGCGTCCCGGTGGCGGTGAAGTGCGGGAGGAGGAAGAGCGAAGTCGGCTCCTTCGGGCACTCCCCCACGATGAGGTCGTAGACGTCCTTCCGCGCCTCCTTCGCCTCCGCCGCCTGCGCGCCGGCAAACGTGTCGCGGTACCAGCGGAGGAGCGAGCCGCCGCTGAAGTTGAAGGTGAGGCTGACGAAGAGCCCCGGCACCACGTGGGGGTAGCAGGCGATGTTGTTCGCGAGCAGCTTCGGGTGGGTCACGCGCTTCCGGAAGGCGGGCGTGATGCATTCCACGGTCCCCGTGGCGTAGGTGCCCACGCGGTCGTCCACCACCCCGGCGCCCAGCGCTCCGCAGGGCTGGTCGTGCCCGCCCGTGACCGCCGCGACGCCGCGCGGCAGACCCCAGTC
>JAHFOZ010000498.1 GCA_023261405.1 Planctomycetota bacterium | reverse complement strand
GCGGAGGCCCTTCGCGCGGCCGGGGCGCGGGCCCGCGGCGCCACGCTCTACGTCACCCTGGAGCCCTGCTCGCCGCACCCCAAGAAGACCCCGCCCTGCTCGGAGGCCGTCGTCCGCAGCGGCGTCCGGCGCGTGGTGGTCGCGATGAAGGACCCGAACCCCATGGTGGACGGCCGCGGCCTGACCCTTTTGAGAAAGGCGGGCCTCCGGGTGGAGACGGGCGTGCTCGCGCGGGAGGCGCGCGCGCTCAACGCGGCCTTCGTCAAGGTCCACACGCGCGGCCTCCCCTACGTGGCGGCCAAGTGGGCGATGACGCTGGATGGGAAAATCGCCACCCGCACGGGCGACTCGCGCTGGATCTCGAACGAGGCCTCCCGGCGCTGGCTGCGCCGTTTCCGCGACGGCTTCCAGGCGATCCTGGTGGGGAGCGGCACGCTTCTCAGGGACGACCCCACGCTCCGCGGCGCGAAGACCCGCCCCGCGCGGATCATCCTGGATTCCTCGGCCCGGACTCCGCCGGGCTCGGTGGTGGCACGCACGGCGCGCGAGCAGCAGACGATCCTGGCCGTCTCCGCGGCCGCCCCCGCGGACCGCCTGCGTCGGCTCGAGGCGGCCGGCGTGGAAGTCCTCCGTCTTGAGACGCTGGACCTCCGGCTCGTCTTCGAGGCGCTCGCCGGGGCGGGCATCCACTCGATCCTGGTCGAGGGCGGAGGCGAGGTGCACGCGAGCGTGTTTGCCGCGGGCCTCGCCGACGAGGCGTGCGTCTTCGTGGCCCCCAAGGTGGTGGGCGGGCGCGAGGCGAAGACGCCCGTCGAGGGCCCCGGCCTCGAGCGGATGGCGGAGGCGCTGCAACTCCGGGAGGTCCGCGCGGAGCGGATCGGGGACGACGTCCTGATCCGGGCGAAGGTCGGGAAGTGACTCGGACGCGGGCGGTCTTCCTCGACGCGGGCCACACGCTCCTCTACGCGCACCCCGATCTCGGGAGCGTCTACGCGGAGACCACGGCGAAGCTGGGGGCGCAGGTGGCGCCGGAGCGCTTCGCCGAGGCGTTCGTCCCCGTCTTCCGCGACTTCACGAAGACCTATGCCCAGGAGGGCGCGGCGAGCGACGCGCAGGACTACGCCATGTGGCGGGAGATCACGCGGCGGATCTACGACCGGATCCCGGAGCTGGGCGAGGTCGCGTTCGACGCGTGGTTCGAGGCGCTCTACCGGAGGTTCGGTGAGGCCGGCGCGTGGCGCTTCTACGACGACGTGGAGCCCGCGCTCCGGAAGCTGCGCGAGCGGGGGCTCCGGCTCGGTGTGGTCTCCAACTGGGACACGCGCCTGCGGGGGATCTGCGCGGGGCTGGGGCTCGACCGTCTGGTGGATTTCATCGTGATCTCCGCGGAGGTCGGCGTGCGGAAGCCCGACCCGCGGATCTTCCATGCGGCCCTCGAGCAGGCGGGCGTGGCCGCGTCGGAGGCCCTGCACGTGGGAGACCTCCCGGAGGAGGACGTGGCCGGCGCGCGGGCCGCGGGGATCGAGGCGGTGCTCATCGACCGGCCGCGCCGGATCACGCCGCTCCCCGCGCCCACGGGAGTCGAGGTCGTCCGCGGGCTCGAGGAGGTCCTGATTATGATAAAGTAAACTGTTTACTTTATCAGTCCCCCGGGCAAGCCCTTGATAAAGTAAACGGATTACTTTATCCTCAGTCCCCGAGGAGGCCTTTGAGGCGCTTCCAGACGGAGCGGGGGCGGGCGCCGGCGGGCTCCTCGTTGAGGGGGCGGCCGGCGAGGAAGTTCTCGAGGTCGTCGGCCAGGGTGCGGCCGGAGGAATACCGTTTCCCCTTCTCGCGGGCCATCGCCTTCTCGATCAGGTGCACCACGTCGGGGTCGAGCGAGGGGACGTGGCAGAGGACCGGCTCGGGGGCCTCCTTCGGGAGGAGGGCGAGCACCTCGTCGGGGGTCTTGCCCGTGTAGGGGCAGTAGCCGCTCACCATCTCGTAGAGCACGGCGCCGAGCGAGTAGATGTCGCTGAAGTTGTCCACCTGCTCCATGTCGCCCAGGGCCTGCTCGGGGGGCATGTAGTAGGGCGTGCCCATGATGACGCCCTTGACGTAGGCGCTGTCGCCGAGGCGGGTGACCTTGGCAAGCCCGAAGTCCATGAGCCAGGGCCGGCCCTGCTTGTCCACGATGATGTTGGCGGGCTTGATGTCGCGGTGGTGCACGCCGCGCTGGTGGGCGTAGTCCACGGCGAGCGCGACGTCGCGCATGATCTCCAGGGCCTTGCTGAGGGGCATCCCCTTGCCCTTGACGATTCGGGCCGTGTCGCGACGGCTGTCGCCCGTGCCGCCCGAGGCGTCGGTGATAAAGGTGGTCTGGAAGACGCGCTCGTCGATCCCTTCGCGCACGATGCCGTCCAGGGTCACGCCCTCGATGTAGTCCATCGTGTAGTAGAAGTGGTTGTCCACGGTGCCGAAGTCGAGGATGGGCACGATGTTCGGGTGCTTGAGCTCGGCATGGGCGCGGGTCTCGTTGTAGAATCGCTTCACGTCCTCCACGTCGCCGAAGGGGGTCTTCACGCCCGCGGCCGTGTCGCTCTCGTGGGGCAGGACCTTGAGGGCGAGGACCTTGTTGAGGTCCTGCTGCCACGCCTTGTACACGATGCCCGCGCCGCCCCGGCCGATCTCCTTGACGAGGACGTACCTGCCGAAGTTCTTGCCGGGCGACGATGCGGCCACGCGGACCTCGTCGGGCACGTCCACGTCGTGCTCGCGCGAGGCCTGCTCGAGGGCCTCCTTGACGGCGGTGGCCATCTTCGCGAAGAGGGCGGGGACGGCGGCGCCGCACTTGGGGCAGGGATACTCCTCCCGCGGCGGCTCGTGGGCGGCCGTCTCGATGGGCGTGCCGCAGGCCGGGCAGGTGTAGAGCTGCAGGTTCTGGAGCTGGAGGACCGTCTCCACCGCCCCCTTGTCGAGGTAGCTGCGGTTGACGAGGATCTCGCCGAGCTGGGGCGTGGGCTTGATGCCCAGGTCGTCCATCCGCGCCTGGAGGCGCAGGCACTCGTTCACCTGGTACTCGGTGGCCAGCCCGCGGTCCACGAGGATCTTCCCGAAGAGGGCGTTCCGGCGGCTGGGCGCAGCGGTCCCCTCGGGCGGCGCGTCGAAGGCGCGCTTCTGGAGGTCCACGATGCGGGAGATGTCGTCGTTCTTCAGGTAGCCGCGGGAGACCATGATGGCTCCGAGCGACTTGGAGGGGTTCCGCTCCTGGGCCACCAGGCAGTCGTAGAGCTGGTCCTTGGTGACGAGGCCCTCGCGTAGCGCGATCTTGCCGATGAGGAGGTCGCCCCTGGGCGCGGACATCGATGTGTGCTTGATCTCCCTCTTCCCGAACAGGCGTGGCCGGGCGGAATGATTATAGCCGCCGGGTTCCGTGAAATCTAGACCCCGCCCGGCGCGGCGATGCGCCGGAGGGAGGCCGCGATCTCGAGGTCCTCGCCGTCCTGGAGGGTGCGCACGTCGAGGAGGACCCGGTCGCGCTGCACGCGCGAGAAGACGCAGGGATCGCCGCGGCGGAGGCGGTCGGCGAGCTGCTGCAGGGCGATCGAGGCGTGTCGCACGGCCACGACCTTGGTGGGGATCTGCTGGGTGGGCACGGAGCCCCCGCCGAACTCGCTCGAATCGTCGAGGATCTCGATCGTGAGTCCGGGGACGGGCTTGAGGGCGGCGGCGAGGGCGAGGGCCCGGCGCTCGCACTCGTCGAGGCCCATCGAAATCATCCGCAGGGTCGGCAGCTC
>JAHFOZ010000070.1:5888-14971 GCA_023261405.1 Planctomycetota bacterium | reverse complement strand
CCTGTACTCTTGGTCAAGGGCCCTCCGGATGCCATGTTCATGGCCGAATCCACCACTTCGTCATCGTTCGTACCACCCGCGGGTGCCTGGCTGGAACAGATAGAGCTGAGCCTCCGCGGCCCTGGCCCGCACGTAGTCCCTCCTGGGTCCATCCGCCCCTGCACCCGGGACACGCCTGAGTAGCCGTCGGGTCCTTTGCCTTCATTGGCCACTCACGTGAACGATATGATCTTCATGGCTTATCGGACCACAATCCCTTCCCCAGTCCCCGCCCATTGTTGATTCCGTGGCACCTGCGGATCCGGCATGGGTACCCGGTGGCGGCAGTCCTCCATGGGTCCCGCGAACCACTGCGCAATCCGCCAACACCATTCGACGAATGCGTTGTACCTCATTCCTCGTTTCGCCAGATTGCACACCCCGCAACAACTGACCAGGTTCCCCGGCACATAGCCTTTATCGTTGTCGACTCTGTCGATTCCGTTGTACCTGAAGGCTCCGTTCGTGTAGCGATGCGGCCTCGATTGTTGTTGAGGCTCGACTCCGCAGTACCAGCACACACCGCGAAACAGAACTGCGGCTTGCTCTTTCGTCAGAGAAAATGTGAGCCCCCTGAACTTCGCCATGGTCCTGTAGGCGCAGTAGACGGCGTTCTCGGCGGCTTTGCCAGGGTTCCTCCTTTGAAGGCACCCACAACTCTTCGCAGTCTGACGCTTCAGATAGGATCCGTTCTTCACGCACTCCTGCCCGCAGTCGCACAGGCACTTCCACTGTGAAGCGCGATTCTTCCCGACACCCAGGAAACCCAGGACTACAAGCTTTCCCACTCGCGCCCCAACTGTAATCAAGGTGCGATGGCCACATCCGCATGATTTCCTAAGCCCTGACCGCAAGTTCTGCCCCCGCTCCGTAATGCCTTCTCCGCAATCGCACACACAGTTCCAGAACGCCTGCCCGCACCCGGTTCCATAGGGAGTAGCAGCCCGGCCAGTGACCTTCAGCCGACCAAACCTCTTTCCCGTCAGGTCAATGAGACGCCAACTCTGAGCCACTCAGACCTCCGAACATGTGATTCCCAGCTTCTCCGCCATGACCTTCGCGTACACCGCCTCAGCCTTCTCCTTCGAGACGGGCGCGGGAGTCTTCGTCGCCGGAGCCATCGGCCCTCCCCGCCGGCCGTACAGCGCCTTGACCAGGAACCCGCCGTTCTCGGGCTCCATCCAGAGGGTGTAGAGCTTATCGCTCGTGCCCTCGGTCGAATGAAGCGTGATCTCCTTTAGTTTTTCCCGGACCACTTTGTCCAGGATCTTCTCGGCGTCCTCCATCGGCACGGGCTTCGGCGTCTTGCAGCCGGCCTGCATCGGGCCTCCCCGCCGGCCCCACTGCGCCTGGACCAGGAACCCGCTGCCCTGCGGCTCGATCCAGATATGGTATTCCTTGTCCGCCGACCCCTCCTTGCACCAGAGACTTGACTCCTTCAGCTTCGCAGTCGTCGTCACGTAATTGAGATCGTTCAAGGCAAGGCTCCTTTGCCCTAGGGACCTGTATGAAGAAAGTGAGCCGAGTCGAGCCGCCGCTCGTGCGCGATCTTCTCCAATGCCCTTGCCAGAGCGGCCAGGAAATTCGGGCTGGGCAGAAGCTTTCCGCCGAGTACCTTGCTGACGTAGCTTCTATCGAAGCCCACTTCCTTGGCCAAGTCCTCTCGGGTCAGGCCGTAGATCTGCAGGAATGCTTCCAAGCGCACGGTATTGACCTGGAGCCTGCCGGTGGTCGTCATGCTCATGCATCCAGCCTTTCACGCTTCTTCACGCTGTCTCCGCTGCTTCCATGGGCATTCCCGCCGCGGACGACGTCATCGAAACTTTCTCCATGCCCTTGGGTTGGCGGCGCAGCTGCTCGGAGAAGGTCTCGAATCGCTCCCTGACAAGAGCAGGGTCGTGCAGCGTCGCGAGCGGCCGCAGGCGCTTCTCGGTGAAGAACCGGCGTCCCTCGGGGTCTTGGCAGGCGGTGTCGATGAACCCGATCACATCCGAGGGCAGGGAGAGGAGGGCAAGGAGCTGGCTGATGCGGGCCCGGCTGACGCCGAACTGGCGGGCCGCGTCCGAATAGGTTGCGCCCGGGACTTGGGACAGGTAGGCCGCACAGGCACGCGCCCGGTCCAGTGGGTTGGACGCCCGGCGAACGGCCCGGACGTGTTGGAGCGCTCGCCCCGTCACTACGCCCGTGCCGGCCAGCTCCGCGGGCTTCTCCTCAAGGACGAACCGGTGGGCCTTCGCCTCGCTGGCGACGTAGAAGGGCCTGCGGATGAAGGCAACCCCGGTTTTTGACGGTGCTTCCAGTGTCCGTACCGGGGAGCCACCACTTGTTCAGGTCTGTACACGTCTGTGAACAGATGTGGTATGACGATCCTGAAGGTCAGTGATGAATCAACGATTTACCTGTCCCTGCTGCGGCTTTCGAACGTTGCACGAATTCCCAGGGTCCTACGAGATCTGCAAGGTCTGTTTCTGGGAGGACGATCCCGTCCAATTGCTCGACCCGGCGTACCGCGGTGGGGCGAACACGCTGTCGCTGAAGGAGTCCCAAGAGAACTTCAAGAAGCTCCGGGTCAGCGACGACCGGTTCATCAAAAGCGTACGACCCCCCGGACCCGATGAAGAGCGTGACCCGCAATGGCGACCCGTGGTCGATGCGGACCTAACCCGGGCGCGTACGCCAAGCGAGCTCTCTGAGGCAGAGCATCGCCGTCTTGAGACGTGGTATTACTGGAAATGGGAATCCACTTGATGGTGTTGATTGCCTGAGAGCGGTGATTTAGAATAGCTCTTGTGACGAACAAGGAGTTGCGTGATCATGCGCTTGCCTTGCCGCCTGATGAGCGGGCACGTCTTGCTCACGATATTATTGCAAGCCTCGACGGACCCGCCGTCGAAGGTGCAGCCGAAGCGTGGGTTCGCGAGATCGAGCGTCGAGTCCGTGAAGTCAAGAACGGGTCCGTGAAGCTGGTCGACTGGAAGGACACCCGAGCCCGCATCTTGAAGCGACTTTCGGCCAGGAAATAGTGCCCCCCATCCGTTCCCACCCCGAAGCCGATGAGGAGGCTGAAGCTGCTGCCGTCTGGTACGAATCTCGTCAGAAAAGCCTTGGAGGAGACTTTCTTGATGAACTTGATAGAGCCTTCACCCTGATCACCGAATCCCCTACCACTTGGCCGGTCTGGCCAGGGATGCCGAAAACCCTCGGTATCCGACGCTTCCTACTGTCGCGCTTTCCTTATGGGGTTGCCTACGAAGTCACGGGGAGCGAGATCGTGGTCTACGCCGTCGCCCATCTGGCGCGAAAGCCTGGATACTGGAAGGATCGGTTGACATCGTAGCCGGTCTCACGACTCTATCCGGCCCTCGCCCGAATCCTCAGTTGTTCCAGGACCATGAGGGTCTCAGGGCTCGGATTGAGGAAGGAGTTGCGAATATCGTCCACGATGGGGAGCCAACTCATACTGGCTCTTCACCCCGCGAGGGGGCAGGGGCTCTGCTCGAACCAGGAACCTACTCCGCCGCCTTCTTCGCTTCCTCGAGAACGGCGTCCAGGGGCAGGCCCAGGGGTGGGCCGCCGGCCCGATAATGTTCCAGCGCGTAACGGATCCGACCCCTGCGGTCGATCACGAAGAGCGAGCGGGCACTCGCCCAGTCGACGCCCGTGTGGAGCTTGGTGACTCCGTACATCGCGGCCGTGCGTCCGGCCGGATCCGAGAGCGTGCCGTAGGGTCCCGCGCTCCGTTCCTTGAAGACGAGGGCCCTCGAATCGTCCCCGGGCACCACGAGATAGATGGCCCCGCCCATCGCTTCAAGCTCGGCCTGCCGCTGACGCAACTGCGTCACGTGCTCGCGTCAGGAAGGTCACCAGTCGGCCGACACGAACATGAGGATGAGGACCCTGGTCTTCTTCACGACGTCGGCGAGCCGGAACGGCCTGCCGTCGGTATCCACGGCAGCAAAGTCCGGAGCGAGCCCACCGGCCCTGGCCGATCCCACGTCCTCCCGCCTGAGCCCCAACTGGTAGGCTCCCCGGACCCTTGCCGCATGGTCGATGGAGTCCCCGATCTGCCGTTCGGCGATGTCGGCCAGGTGCCGATTGAACGTGCGCGGCTTCGACCTTGCGGATCGGACGGCCTCCAGCCCGCCCTTCAGCCATCCGAGGGCCTGAAGGGCCGCGCCGCCGACCAGACTGTCGGTTTCGGGATCGTCGACCCGTTTCGCGATCGCCTCCACCGATGCGTGATCGCCCAGGACCCCGAGGGCGACGATCGAGAAGGCGCGCACGTGTCGATTGGAGTCCCGCATCGCCTCCCTCAGGGGCTCGATCCGGCCCGAGCGGATGATCTCGAATTCAAGGGCGATCCGCTCCCGGTAAGAGTCGTCCAGCACGGGGAAACTCTGCTCATCGCCGAAACCCGCCCTCCTGTATTCCTGGAGCAGGTCCCTGGGAGTCGAACAGGCGGAGAGGGCGGATCCGACGAGGATGAGCTCCCCACAGGCTTTCCAGGTCCGCCAGGGGATGATCCGTGCGGCGTGGCTCATGCGCAAGCCATCAATTCATCGAGCCGCGCTCGCGCTCCGTCCAGCGCGGCGTCCGCGAGGCGGGCGCGACCGCGCCCTCGACCCGGAGCGACTCGGCCATCCCCTCCCAGGCCGGCACCGCCCAGGCGGCGTCGTCCGCCCAGTAATAGTAGGTCATCAACACGAAGACGGACCCGCTGCCGCCGATCATCCAGCGGCCGAACGCCTTCCGGAGAAGGCCCTTCTCGGTGTCGTCCGCCTCGAAGGGATACGTCGCCCAGGCCCGCCGGAGGGTCCCGCGCTCGGCCGTCGCCACGGACCCGGCCGACCCCGCCCCCTCGGTCCCCGGGAGGACGCCGCGGAGCAGGTCCTCGACCTTCGGGGCATCCGGTCCCAGCGGCGGAACCTTCAGGTACGAGATCTCCAGCGTGGCGGAGTCGCTGGGATCCTTCAGCTCCAGGTGGCCGGCCGGGTTGGCCTTCACCGTCCACTCCCGCGGATAGGCCAGCTCCACCACCCCGCGATCCAGGATCAGGATCTTCTCGCCGGCGCCCGACATGCGCTCATTGTAGCCGAGGCCCAGGGGCATCGGCAACGCCCCGGCGCTGTGGATTGCGTTGATTGTGCGGATGAGTTGGCCCTATGATCCCCGCATGGGCCTCATCCGATCGAGCGCGATTCTCTCGCTGGCCCTCGCGGGCTGCGTCGCCGCGCCGGCCGCGAGACAGGACCCGGACTTCCGCGAACGCCTCCTTGCCACGATCCCGGAAGGGGTCCGCGTCGACGTGCCCATCGCGTTCAGCCGGGACGGACGGCACGCGGCCTACGTCGCGCGCCGCGGAGACTTGAGCCGCGCGGTGCTCGGCGCCTGGGAGGGGAAGCCCTACCAGGTCATCTGATGAATCGCGATCAGCGAGAGTGGAGGACGCGTCGCGTTCCTCGCGGGAGTGGATGGACGACAGGTCGTCGGACTGGGAGACCGGATCCTCTCGGAGTACGGCTCCGAATGGGACGTCGGCTGGCCGCTGGCCCTGAGCGCGGACGGGACCGTGGTCGCGTGCCGCCTGTCGAAGCGGAAGGGCTGCGTCTCGGTGAACGGCCGGCGCGGGCCGGAGTTCGACTGGACCGGCAGCCCGGTCCTGAGCCGGGACGGGAGGCGCCTGGCCTACCGCGCGCAGGAGGGGGACCGCTCCTTCGTGGTCATCGACGGCCGGCAGGGGCCCGAGTTCGAGTTCATGAGTGACCCGGCCATCAGCGCCGACGGCTCCGTGGTGGCGTATGCGGCCTCGCGCGGCGGACGGTGGTTCCTCGTCGCCGGCGACCGGGAGACGCCGGTGGATCATCAGCCGTCGTTCGTGTTCCTGAGCGAAGACGGCCGGTCGGTGGGCACCTGGCACATCGAGCGCGGCCCGGACGGCGGTTCCCGGATCCGGGTGCTGGCCGGCGGCACACCGGGCGAGGCCTTCAGCCTGGTGGGCCGCCCCTCGTTCAGCCCCGATGGGAGCCGGGTGGCCTACGCCGCGGACGACGGGGACCGGAAGTACATCGTGATCGACGGCCGGAAGGTCGAGGTCTCGGGGCGCGCGGGCGACCCGGTGTTCAGCCCCGATGGAAAGAAAGTCGGCTACGGGGCCAGGGTCGGGCGTGAGATCTGGTGGAAAGTGCTGGAAGTCCGATGACCAACCCCTACAATGTGCCGCATTCGATTGGAAGGTGACCTATGAGCCAGAGCAGAACCCGCACGGTCCTGTTCGTGTTCGCGGCCCTCGCTTCCCTGGCGGCCGCGCCGCAGGAAATCCCTGTCATGACCCCGCCGGCCGACCTGAAGTGGGCGGACGCCTCGCCCGCGCTTCCTCCCGGACCCAAGGCGGCGGTCCTCTTCGGCGACCCGAAGGCCGAGGGACCCTTCGTGATGCGCGTCAAACTCCCGGCGGACTACAAGGTCCCGCCGCACTTCCACCCGGGGACCGAGCAGGTGACCGTCATCTCAGGAACCCTTCACGCGGCGATGGGGGACGCCTTCGATGCCTCGAAGGCGAAGGCGATGCCCGCTGGGAGCTTCATTTCCCTCCCGGCGAAGAACCCGCACTTCGTCTTCACCAAGGAGGAGACCGTCATCCAGGTGAACGCCACGGGTCCCTGGACGCTCACCTACGTGAATCCCGCGGACGACCCGAGAAACAAGAAGTAGGGGACGTTCCTCGGGGGCGCTGATCGCCGCATCGAGCGTAACGGATCCTCCCGGGCTACTCCAGCGCCTGCCGGAAGTCGGCGATGATGTCGCCGGCGTCCTCCAGGCCGATCGAGACCCTCGTGAATCGCGCGGGGATGGCCCGGTTCGGCTCCTCGGCCCGGGTCGACACAAGCGTCACCACGTCGCCGAGGCTGACCCAGGGCTTGCACATCTTGAGGCGGCCGGGGAAGCGCGAGTGGGTCGCGGCTTCCTTCCACTCCACGCCAAGCATGCCCCCACAGGCCGACAGGTAGGTCGAACCGACCTTGTGGCCCGGGTCGCCGGGAAGGCCGCCATAGCGGACGCGCTCCACCTTCGGATGGGTCTCCAGGAACTTCGCCACCTTGAGCGCCGACTCGCCGTGCCGCTGCATGCGGAGCGGCAGCGTCTTCAGTCCCTGCGTGAGCAGGAAGGCATCCATCGGCCTCAGGATTCCGCCCATGACCCCGACGGTGCCCTTGATCTTCTGGATCAGGTCCTTCTTTCCCGCCACGACTCCACCCATGGCGCTCCCGTGGCCGCCAATGTATTTCGTGGCGCTGTGCATCACCAGGTCCGCCCCGTGGCGGAGCGGCTGGAAGAGCCAGGGGGTGAGCCAGGTGTTGTCCACGAGCGTGAGGGCCTCGGCCTCGCGGGCCAGCGCGATGATCTTCGGCGCGTCCAGCACTTCCATCGTCGGGTTGACGTAGGGCTCGAAGAGCACGAGCTTCGTATTCTTCGCCGCCAGGGCGGCGCGCAGCGCGTCGAGGTCGTTCATGTCCACGAAGGCCACCTCGACCCCCCAGCGGCGGAGGAATCCCTGGAGGAAGCCCATGATGTTGTCGTAGAGGCAGCGGTGGGCCACGAGGTGGTCCCCGGGGGAGAGGAGCGTGAGGAGCGCCTGGGTGATGATGGACATGCCGCACGGCGCGGACACGGCCGCCTCGCCGCCTTCGAGGCTGCGGATCTTGGCCTCGAACGCCCCCACGGTCGGGTTGCTCGGGGGTCGCTGGTAGGAGCCCTTGTAGTTCTTCGCCATGTGAATGGAGGTGACGGACATGCCGTCCTCCTCGCCGGCGTGGATCGCGTCGCTGGCGAAGCCGCGGCCCGTGGTCGACGCGAACTTCGGGTCCTGCCGCGCCGGGGCCGGCCCGTGGATCGCGAGCGCCGGGGCGCCCGCCAGCGCCGCCCCGCGGCCCAGAAAAGCGCGACGCGAGAGAGTCATGGAATACCCTCCAAGTTCAACGAGAAGTGATCGTATCCGAACACCCGCGCGGAGCGTAGTGAAGTCATGGTTCGTCGCACCCTTGCCCTCGCGCTTCTCCTGCCCTGGGCCTGCGCGACCCCCGCGGCCGGCGCGGCGGCCGGCCCGCCCAACGTGCTCCTCATCCTGGCCGACGACCTGGGCGGCTCCGACCTGGGCTGTTACGGTAGCGAAATCGAGACGCCGAACCTGGATGCGCTGGCGAAGAACGGGCTCCGCTTTTCGCAGTTCTACAACACCGCTCGTTGCTGGCCCACCCGCGCGGCCCTCCTCTCGGGCTACTACGCCCAGCAGGTGAGGCGCGACACGGTCCCCGGCATCCCGAGCGGCACCCGCGGCGTCCGTCCTCCCTGGGCGCGCCTCCTCCCGGAGCTGCTCAAGCCACACGGGTATCGGTCCTACCACTCGGGCAAGTGGCACATCGACGGGGCGCTCCTCGCGGCCGGATTCGACCGCGCCTACCTCCTCCAGGATGCCGGCCGCTATTTCAGTCCGCGCGGCCACTCGGAGGACGACCGCAAGCTCCCGCCCGTCGAGCGCGGGAGCGGCTATTACGCCACGACCGCCGTGGCCGACCACGCCATAGGGTATCTCCGCGAGCATGCCGAGAAGCACCGCGACCGGCCCTTCTTCCAGTACCTCGCGTTCACGTCGCCGCATTTCCCCCTCCACGCCCCTCCGGAGGACGTGGCGAAGTACCGCGACCGGTACCGCGAGGGCTGGGACTCCGCCCGCGAGGCCAGGTGGAAGCGCCTGCAGGCGCTCGGTCTCGCCCGCGGCACGCTCGCCCCGTGGGAGCGCGCGGTCGGCCCGCCCTATCCGTTCCCCGAGGCGATCAAGAAGCTCGGTCCCGGCGAGGTGAACCGACCCATCCCCTGGAAAGACCTCACGGAGGAGCAGCGCGACTTCCAGGCCGCGAAGATGGCCGTCCACGCCGCGATGGTCGACCGCATGGACCGCGAGATCGGCCGCGTGCTCGACCAGGTCCGGAAAATGGGCGCGTTCGAGGACACGCTCGTCCTCTTCCTCTCGGACAACGGGGCGAGCG
>JAHFOZ010000070.1:2509-5878 GCA_023261405.1 Planctomycetota bacterium | reverse complement strand
ACGACCCGGCCGCGGCGCCGGGCTCCGCGGACTCGCACCTCTGCCTGGGTCCCGGCTGGTCCACTGTGGCCAACACGCCGTTCCGACGCCACAAGACCTGGGTGCATGAGGGAGGCATCTCGACTCCCCTCATCGCGCACTGGCCCCGCGGGATCGCCGCGCGGGGCGAGCTCCGTCACCGCCCGGGGCACGTGATCGACGTGGTGCCGACCCTCCTCGAACTGGCCGGCGGGAAGCCGGCCGAGGGATCGCCCGGGCGGAGCCTGGTGCCCGCCTTCGCGCGCGACGGCGCCATGGTGCACGAGTACCTGTGGTGGCAGCACGAGGGGAACCGCGCCATCCGGGTCGGGGACTGGAAGCTCGTGGCGGCGGGGGAGAAGGCCGCGTGGGAGCTTTTTGATCTGGGTTCGGACCGCGGCGAGACGGCGGATCTCGCCGCGAAGAATCCCGGCAAAGTCCGCGAGCTGGAAGCCCTGTGGACGGCGCGGCGGGACGAGTTCTACGCGCAGGCGCGCGCGAACGCCCCGGGGGAGAAATAGGAGAAGGACATGAGATCACGTTGGGCGGCCGCTCTGTTCCTGGCGTGCGGCCTTTCCTGCTCCAGGGAGGATGCGGCGGCGCCGGCTCCGGCCCTCCCGGCAGAGAAGGTCGAGACCGCGTTTTCCCGGGCCTTCGAGCCCGACAAGTTCCGGGAAAAATATTCCCCGCACTTCACCCGGGTCGCGGGGGGAGGGGGCCGCTCCGGCGTGAAAATCACGCCTCCCGACCACACCTTCAAGGATTTCACGCTTCGGGGACCGGTCGGCGAGGAGAAGATCGGCGAGATCGTCGCGGCGCTCAAGACCGAACTCCTGGAACTGGCCCGGAGCACTGGAGCCCAGATCGTCCGGGAGCCCGGGGCGATGACTCCGGAGCGGCTCGGCTCCCTGCCCTATGGCACGCTCAAGGACCAATACTCCGGCGGCCTCCAGGGCTTCCACTTCGCGTACCGTCAGGCGGCGGTCGAAGGGGCGGTGGATGTCCTGGCGGGAAGCGGAGCCGTGGACGGAAAGAAGGAGTGGATGTTGATCGTCTCCGTGCACGAGGCGCGCTGATTTCGACTATCGGTCCCGCGCGACGACCACGACCTTCGTCCCGCAGGTGGAGTGGCCCAGCCCGCAGTACTCCGCGCAGGGCGCGTCGTAGGTGCCGGGGGCACCGGCCCGGAAAGTGACCGTCGCCAGTCGTCCGGGCACCGCGTCCACTTTCACCTTGAACTCCGGGATCGAGAGCGCGTGGATGACGTCCCGCGAGGTGATCATGAGCGTGACCTCCTCGCCGGCGGTCAGGCGCAGTTCCTCGCTCGTGGCGCCGCCGGGATACTCGAAGGTCCACGCGTATTGTCGGGCCGTCACGCGGATGGTCGAGTTGGCCGCGGCGGTCGGACCGGCGGAGGAGCAGCCGGCGAGGCAGAGGAGGAGGAGGCCGCGGTGGATCATTTTGGATTCCCTCCCGACTCGATCGCCCTGAGGACCGCGGCCGCGACCTCCTCGTGGCCCGCGGGGCCGAGGTGGACTTTGTCCCTGCAGTAGAGCGCCTCGCGCTTGTCCGCCGCCACCGCGTGGAAGGCCTTCTCCGTGTCGGCGAGCCCGGCCTTCCGGTCGGCCGCGGCCTTGCGGACCGCCTCGGACATCTCGCCCATCGTGGTCCAGCGCTCGAGAGCGGGCGCGGTCGTGATGAGGAGGACGTCCGACTTTCCGCGCGTGGCCCGGCGAACCCGGTCGGCCGCCTCGCGCATCGTCTCCCGGAACAGGTCGCCCCGCATGCCGCCGTCCCAGTCGTTGTAACCGTAGCAGACGGTGACGAGGTCGGGCTCGGGGGCGTCCGCGACCCAGCGGGGGATGAGGATCAGGCCCTGCCGGAGCTGGGTGCCCCCGATCGCCGGGTTCACGATCTTCACCTCGACGCCGTATTTTTCCTTCAGCTTTGCGGCGAGCAGGGTGGGCCAGTTCACGGGCTTGTTCGCCCAGTGGTTGAAGTCGGTGAGCGAGTCGCCCATGGTGACGATCGTGACCGGCTTCTTCGCCATGAGCTTCTCGAGGATCCGCGCGAGGGGCGCGCCCGCCGGGGCGTAGGCGTTCGCATCCAGGTCGATCTTCGGCTCGAGGCGCAGGTCGTCGATGGCGTACGCGTGCGCCCCGTACTCCTTCCAGTACCACCACTTGCCGAACCAGAGGTCGGTGATCTTCGAGGGGGGATGGGTGCCCCTGGGGTCCAGGGGGGCGCCTGCCGGCAGGACCGGGACGAGGTCGCGCCACGCCACGACCACCTTCTTCCACTCCGTGCCGTCGATGGGGAACATGAAGTCGTAGCGGACGGCGTAGTCCTCGTTCCAGATGAACTGGAGGCCGCCGAAGCGCTTCGAGCCGTCGCCCCTGACGAGGAAGGAGAAGCCCGCGGCCTTGTCCCAGTCCGCCGTGCCGCGGATCGACGTGATGCAGAAGGCGCCCGAGCAGCCGTCGTCGAACGCGAACTTCACGGCCTTGCCGGACTTCCCCTCGACGCTCTCGGCGCGGCCCTTCGGATTGGAGAGGCGGATCTTGAGGTCGTCCATCGAGTGGATGAGCGGCCCCTCGGCCTGGAGGCAGATCAGCAGGGCGTGGAGCAGGGGCATGTGGGTTCCAACCTCACCACCAGGTCACCAGGATACAAGGAGGAACCCCAAGGGCGGTCCCGGGTGTCTTCGTATCCGGGTGGTATCGCCTAGTACTCGCGGTCCTTCTTGATTCCCGGCTCCGGGATCGGGTACTTGCCGTTGGCGTCCGGCTGGAGCGGCGCGGGCGAGTCGGCCGTGATCGTGTCGAGGCCGGGGGCGAACTCGTGGCCGGAATTCAGGATCTGGTCGTACGTGATGATCTGGCCGGTGTGGGCGGCCATGCGGCCCATGGAGGTCACGAGGCTCGCCTCGACGCCGCGCTTGACCTCGTTGTAGGGCTTGTTGTTCCGCACCGCGTCCACCAGGTCCTCCCACTCCAGCTGGTAGGGGGTCCGCTCCGGCTGGGGGTAGGCCCAGATGAGATTGGCTTCGTCCATCTTCTGGTCCTTGAACGTGCGCACCTTGCCCGGCGTGTGGCCGGTCAGGGAGACCACCCCGGACCCCTTGGTGCCATGGACGCCGCTGAAGAACTCGTTGTGGCAGCCGGTCATCGTGCGGCCGTCGTAGAAGAACTTCGTGCCGTCGGCGAACGTGTACTCGATGTGGTAGGTGTCAAAGTTCTGGTCGATCGAGTCGCCGCGGTAGTGGCGGCCGCCCGTGGCGTGGGCCTTGACGGGCCAGGCGCCCTTCATCCAGCAGCACTCGTCGATCTGGTGGATGTAGAAGTCGCTGAA
>JAHFOZ010000070.1:0-2499 GCA_023261405.1 Planctomycetota bacterium | reverse complement strand
CCGAGGCCCAGAGGAAGCTGTGGAAACGGGTGATCTGGTACATGAGGTCGGTCATCTTCGCGGGCTTGGGGCCGGAGAAGGCGGAGCCCACGGGGGCGTGCATCCGGTAGGCGCGCATCGAGATGATGTCGCCGATCTCGCCGTCGCGGATGCGCTTCTCCAGCTCCTGCCGGCCGCGGCAGTGGCGGACCATGAGGCCGACGCCGACCTTGAGGCCCTTCGCGCTCGCCTCCTCGCCCAGCTTGAACATCCGCTTGCTGGTGGGGCCGTCGACCGTGACGGGCTTCTCGAGGAAGACGTTGAGGTTCTTCTCGATCGCGTACTTGAGGAAGACCCAGCGGAAGCCGGGCGGCGTGGCGAAGATGGCGATGTCGTCCTTCTTCAGGCAGTCCATCGCCTTCTTGAAGGCGTCGAAGCCGAGGAAGCGGCGCTCCTCGGGCACGTCGAGCTGGGCGCCGTAGCCGTCCTTGATCTGCTTGTAGCTCCCGTCGAGCTTGTTCTTCAGCACGTCGGCCATCGCGACGAGCTTGATGGGCCCGAGCTTGCTCTGGGTGGAGAGGCAGTCCATGGCTGCGCCGGTGCCCCGGCCGCCGCACCCGATGAGCGCCACCTGCACCTCGTCCCCGCCCCGCGCGTGGACGGAGGGGATCGAGGCGGCCGTGAGGGCCGAGGCCGCCGCGGCGGCGCCGGTGGTCCTCAGGAACTCGCGCCGGGGGAGGAGCATGTCGCTCATGGGCTTTCTCCTTGGGTCATCAGGGGCGGCCATGATACACGGGGGAGCCGGTCCGCTCCAACTAATACGCCCGTCCGCAATCGAACGGCTCGCCCGCCGGGCGCCGCGTATGTATACTTGTGGAAATGCTGCGCCTCCCGGTGGAATTCGCCCTGATCCTCTTTCCCTGTCTCCAGCAGGCGGAGAAAATCCCGATTCCCGGGACGAAGTTCGAGTTCGAGGTCGTGCGCGTGCCCGGCGGGAAGTTCAGGATGGGGAGCGCCGACGGGGAGGCCGACGAGCGGCCCGTGCGCGAGGTCGAGGTGAAGCCGTTCTGGATGGCGCGGACCGAGGCGTCGTGGGAATCGTTCATCGAGTACTTCGAGCGGCGCGAACAGTCCAAGGTGGACGGCGTCACGAGGCCTTCGCCTCCCTACGAGCCGCCGATCGGGGATATGGCCGGCGGGAAGCATCCCGCGGTGGGGATGCGCTGGCATTCGGCGGTGGGCTATTGCGAGTGGCTCTCGGCGAAGACGGGCCAGAAATTCCGGCTGCCCACGGAGGCGGAGTGGGAGTACGCGGCCCGGGGGGGCGCCGAGGGGGCGGGACCGGAAGCCCCTGACACCTGCGCCTGGAGCGCGGAGAACGCCGGGAAGAAGACGCATCTGGCGGGGACGAAGGCGGCGAACGCCTTCGGCCTCCACGACATGCTCGGGAACGTGTGGGAGTACTGCCTGGAGCCCTACACGCCGGGCGCGTACGAGCCGGTGATCCGCGGCGGCGCATGGAACACGCCGGCGACGTCGCTGCGCTTCGCCGACCGGCAGGTGATCAAGCCCGAATGGTTCGTGCGCGACCCGAACCGTCCGCGCAGCCTCTGGTGGCTTACCGACGCCCGCTTCGTGGGCCTGCGCGTGGTGCGCGTGGGCAACGCGTCTGACCAGGAGGCGCAGCGCGGCTGCTCGGCCAAGGTCGAGGTGAAGAATCTTGCGAAGGGCCCCGCGGCGAAGGGCTTCGTCCCGGTCACGGGCGAGGTGGTGAACTCGGGGACCCGGGCGCTCTGGGAGGTCGAGGTCACCGCGCATTGGCTGGATGCCGCGGGGAAGCCTCTGCTGGAGGACCTGAAGGCGCGCGCGATCTTCAGCGTGACCTGGCCGGTGCTCGCGAATTCCTACCACGGCGGCGACGCCGCCAAACCGCTCGGTCCGGGCGAGTCGCGCACGTTCTCGGTGCTTGTCCCGGAGCCCTTCGAGATCGACGAAGTCCCCGAAAGGGTGGCCGCCAGGGTCACCGGCGTCCGCTTCGCCGAGTAATCTACTTCAAGACCTCGAACACGAGGTCCAGGTTCTTGAGCGGCTCGCCCTTCTGGTCGATCCCGTCTTCTCCCACGCTCCAGATCTTGAAGCCCTTTTCGTCCTCGGAGCAGCGGAGCGTGTCGCCGAACGGATCGGCGAGCGGGACGAACTTGCCGGTCGCCTGGAGCTGCGCCGCCGCTCGCAGGATCCGCATCGTCGCGCGGCACTTGAGGGACCCTAGAATTCCTCCCCCGGACCAGGAGTATGGGTGAGGATCTGGGGAGCCCTTGACCTCGTGTTCGATCTCGCGACATTCCCGGGCCATTGCAGACCATGGCTCACCTTCGCAGACTTCCAGCCGAGCTATCCATTGGTCCATCTGCTCAAAGGCGCGCGTTACGCCGATCCGTGCCGTCCAGGCGTTTCTCCAAACGCGAAGTTCGGCGCCCTCCATCCCGATATTCCACACCGCAAATTCCCTCCCATTCTGGA
>JAHFOZ010000497.1 GCA_023261405.1 Planctomycetota bacterium | reverse complement strand
TACGCACCTGGATCTGAGGTTGTGCAGGACACGTCACGACCGGTCGGCGCTCTCCCGGGCAAAGCCGTTCGAAGCCGAGGACTACCGCCTTCGCATCGCCGTTCCTGAAGACCTCATCCTGTTCAAGCTCCAGGCCTGGAGACGCCAGGACCAGGCGGACATCGAGCGTATCCTCAAGAAGCGCAGGGACCTCGACACCCGGTACATCGAGGCCTGGCTTCAGCCGCTCGCGGACGAGACGGGTTTCCCGGCGCGCGAGCGCTGGGACGAGATCCGGGGGGGATGACGCAGCGGCCGCTTCCCCGTATGGCCTCCATATGCTGGTCTGCACGGAGGGGAAGGAGCGCAGCGCCGCGGAGTACCGCGCGCTGCTCGAGGAGGCCGGGTTCAAGGACATCCAGGCACGCGAGACCGGCTCGGGGGTCGACGCGGTGCTCGCGCTGAAAGCGTGAGGGGTGAGGAGGGCGGAAGGAGCTTGTTACGGGAGGCTCAAACTTGTCCGGCGCCGCCGGCGGGGCCTTCAAACGGTGCCGTCCCTACTTCACCGGTTCGGTCGAGGGCGCGTCCTTCACGGTCCAGGGCATTCCGTCCCGCAGGTAGAGCCGGCGCTGCTCCTCGAGGTTGAGCGGCCGCGACCCGAGACGCCCGAAGACGCCCACCGGGTTTCCCGTCTCATCCACCGCGCGGTCCCGGTCAAGCGGCCGCGAGAGGGCCAGCGCCGGGCCCTTCGTCCGGTAGGTGGCGATGAGGACGGGCGTGGGGTCGGGACTGAAACCGAAATGGCCCGGCGTCATGGAAGGCGACGTCAGCTGGAGCACCCGCAGGCCGTTCTTCCCGTCCGCCACGTAGGCGAAGAGGCTCGCGTTCGTCGAGGCGATGCGCACGGACCGCGTGTCGTTCAGCGCCCCGCCGAGATCGTGGAATCGCGGCGCGCCCGGCTTCGCGGGCCTCTCCACGTCCACGATCGCCAGCCCCTTCGCCCCCGCCGAGACGTAGGCGACCGTGCGCGCCACCGTGACGTCCTGCGCGCCGGGGATGGGGACCGCCGCGGAGAGCACCGGGGACGCGGGGTCCGTGATATCCACGACCTTCAGCCCTTCCTCGTCCGCGACGAAGGCATATCGGAATTGGACCGCCACCGCGCGCGGCCGCACGATCGCCGGCGCCCCGAGCGTCGCCACCAGCGACGGCTTGAGCGGTTCGTCGAAGCTCGCGATGACCAGCCCGCGGGGCGTGCAGAGGAACGCGCGCGTCCCGGCCAGCGCGAGGTTCACCGCGCCATCGAGGACCCCCCCGGGATTCCACGCGAGCGCCCGCTTGAGGAAGTTGTTCCGCGGGTCGCCGTCCGCGAGCGGGCTCACGTCCACCAGGACGAGCCCCTCCTTCGCGTCGCTGACGAACGCGTAGCGGTAGACCGGGTGGAGCTTCGACTCCTGGTTCTCCTTCCAGAACGCCTCCGGGAGGAGTCCGGAGCGGTCGTGCACGGGCATCGTCGAGGGCAGCGCCACGGCGGTGGCGGCCTTCGTGGAGACGTGGGTGTCCTGGCCCAGGGGCGAGACGGGTCCCGACACGATCCTCTCGGAGAACCCCTTGTTGTCGATGTTGGCCACGTCGTAGACGCGCAGCCCGTCGCCCCCGCGCGCCGCGTAGAGATACTCCCCGCGCATCTGGAGGCTGGCGATTCCGCGGCCCGAGCGGTGCTCCGCCTCGACGAGCTGCCGGTCGCGCTTGACGTGCGCCGCGAAGTCTTCGGGATAGGCCAGCCGGTGGAGCTCCGAGCCGATCACCGCCTGCGGCTCCTCGCGCTCGGAGACCGCCACCGCCTCGAGGCCGTGGTCGCCCTCCGCCACCCAGGCGTACCGCCCCATGAAGCTCACGAAGTTCGTCCCGAAGAGGTAGACCTGCGCGAGCCACGCGTTGTTGTCGCCGTCGGAGGAGGCGTGGCAGTCGGTGCAGCGCCGCGTCTCGCGCGTCCGCACCGTGTGGGCGAAGTGCGGGTTGAAGGCCTGCGAGCTCAGGCCCGGGGCGGAGACGGGCGGCTGCTGGAGGTAGATCCATTCGCGGTTCGCGTTCTGGGAGCTGATGACGATCGCGCTGCTCGAACGGACGGGCGCGAAGGTCCCCCCCTTGGCGGTGCCGTGCTTGCCGAGCATGAAGACGTCGTCGCGGACGATCTGGGGGTTGTACGAGGTCCAGTTGCGTCCGAGGTCCCCCTCGTTGTGGAGCATGGGCCGGCGCTCGTTGGCCCGCATGGGCAGGTGGCAGCCGAAGCAGCCCGTGGTCCACGAGGTGTGGCAGGTGTAGCACTCCATGCGCCCGGAGCGGTGGGCGAGCAGGCCGTCCTCCGGGGGCAACGCGCCCCAGGTGCTCCCGTCCTTGCGCATCGTCTTCGCGTGCGCCGCCGCGCGGTTGTACCAGGGCCGCCCGTCCTGGCGCGTGCGGGCCGGGTCGGGGTTCACGATGTCCTGGACCTGCCCGAGCTCCCAGACCTTGTCCTTGTGGAGCATCGAGCGCTGCAGGGGCGCCATCTCGTCGCCGCGCCACTCGAAGCGCGGCTCGCCCCAGGGCGTCTTCAGGTCCGTGAGCCTCGTCTTCCCGCCCGCCGGACCGCCCGTCTTCTGGTCCTCGGCGAAGCGGCGGCGCACGGTGCCATGGCAGTCGGAGCAGGTGATCTCGATCGCGTTCGGGTATTCCCCGTAGAGCCGGCCGTCTCCGTGGTTGTCCTGCTTCATGTGGCAGTCCACGCAGTGCATCCCGCGCTCCGCGTGGATGTCCATCAGGTGGACGGCCTTCTTGAAGCGCGCCGGGTCGTCGAAGGCGACCACCTTGCCGTCCGCGTCGAGCAGGCTGCCCTTCCGGTCGCGCTTGTAGACCGCGCGGAAGATCCAGCCGTGGCCGTGGTAGTCGGCGAACTGGGTGTGCTTGAGCGTCGGATTCAGGTCCGACGCGTTGGCGAGAAACTCGGGGTCGGACCAGTTCCCGCGAACCGCCGCCCCCTCGGGGTTCGATTCGAGGATCGCGTCGCGCTCCGCGGCGGAGGGGTTCTTCTGCTCCTTCGGCCACAGCGCGTCGCCATCGGTCTCGTAGTCCCACATCTGGTAGCCGAAGAACGTGTTCATGAAGGCGTTCGGCTGGTGGTGGTGGCAGGTCATGCACTGGCTCGAGGGCACCGCGTTCGTGAACCGGTGCGCGATCGGGTGGCCCGACTCGTCCTTGCGGATCGTCGGGTCGCCCCCGCCGCCGCTCCGGCCCCGGTTCCCGAACTTCGCGTAGGGCCCCGAGTGGACGTCCGCGCGGTCGTTCGCGTAGACCACGTGGCAGGCGGAGCAGCCGCTCGACCGGTAGTCGCCGGGATGGTCGTTCGTCCCGAGAAACGCGAGGTGCGGGTCGTTCAGGCGCGTCTTCTGGAGGTTGAGGAGGACCGGGTCGAAGCGGAGCTGGGTCCCGTAGCCGCGGTCGCCGAGCTTCGCGTCGGGCCGGCCGGGCTCGTCCCGCGCGCCGGGAACGCCGGTGTCCGATGGGTTCGCGCGGGACGCGCGCCCGCCGCGCTCGAAGGCGCGCAGGACGTTGCCGGGCTGGGCCACGTTCCAGCGCGGCAGCGGATCGAGGTGCGGCAGGACGCCGCGGGCGAGCTCCTCTTCCGTCGGGGGGCGGACACTCTTGCCGTCCTTGCCGAACTCGACGACCCCCTGGAGCCGCTGGGGCAGGCCGTCGGGCCCGTAATTCTCCCCGAAGCGGTAGTTCTTCGAGGGGAAGGAGCCGTTGTTGTAGGTGGCCGCGCCC
>JAHFOZ010000496.1 GCA_023261405.1 Planctomycetota bacterium | reverse complement strand
CGGCGGCGGCGCGCTCGCTCTTGGGCCGGCCCGCGTCCTCCGCCCGGAAGAGCACCGAGCGCGTCAGGTTGCTGGACTCGATGGTGTCGTAGTCGATGATGTAGAGGTGCCCCGCCCCCAGGAGCGCCAGATTCTTCAGGACCTCGTTCCCCAGCGCCCCGGCGCCCACCACCAGGACCTTCGCCGCGGCAAGCTTCTCCTGCCGCCACCACGAGATGAGGCGGAAGCGGCCGTAGCGGTCGTCGTCATCGATGATGAGGACATCTTCGGCCATCAGGGGGAGTCTAGTGATTCGACTGAATGGATGCCACGGGTTTCCCTGCTCCGGGGCCTCCATGGGGACTCGGCACAGGGGCTGCCTCCGCCATCCGTCAAAAAGGTATAATCCCGGCGTGTACGAGGACGAGATGGCCCGGAAAGCGGTCGAGCGCGGGCTCCTCACGGAGGAGCAACTCCGCGAGGCGCGCACCTTCGCGGAGGGCGGCCACTCCGTCCTCGCCGTCCTCCTGGACCTCGGATACCTGAAGCCCGACGCCCTCCTCGACCTCGCGGAGACCCGCCCCGCCCCCGCGGCGCAGGCGCCCCCCCGGCGGCGCAGGACCCTGCTCCTCGCCGTCACGCTGGCCGCGGTCACCGCTGCCATCACGGCATGGGCCGCGCAACGGGAGCGCGTCGTCTATGTTCGCGTCCCCGCACCCGCCGCCCCGGCGCCCCTCGAGGCGCCCCCGATGAGCACCGCCCAGGAGCTCCAGCGCCGGGGGGCCGCGCTCCTCGAGTCCGCCGAGCGGATCCTCCCGGACCCCGGCACCGTGCTCACGCCCGAGGTCCGGTCCCTTCTGGAGCGCGCCCTCGTGCTGCTGGAGGAGTCGGTCCGCGACACCCCGAACCGGGTATCCCTTCCGCTGGCGCGCGTCCGCGAGCACCTCCGCCTCTGGAAATCCGCCGCCGAGACCTATGCCCGTCTCGAGCGGAGTGATCCATCGAATGGAGAGGCCCTCCTCGGCTGGGCCCGCGTCGCCCTCGCCCGGTCCGACCCCACCCTCGCCCTGTCCCTTTCGGAGCGCGCGTGCAGCCTCCCCAATCCCCGGGCCGAGGCCTTCCTCCTCCGCGGCCGTGCCAATCTGGCTCTCGACCGCCGGGTCGAGGCCCGGGACGATCTGCGCAAAGCGGCGGAACTCGACGGCTCCCTGGGCACCAGGGTCCGATCGCTCCTGGACCGGAAGCCCGAATGAAGCCCGAGGGAATCGCCCTGGTCCGCCGGGCCGCGGGGCGCGGCCTCGTCCCGGCCGAGGCGGTCGGACGCGCCGAAGAGGCGGCGGACGTGGATCCGCTCGAGTGGCTCCTCGATCAGAAACTCCTCACCCGCGACCAGCTCCGCATCCTTCTCGAGTCCGACGCCGCCAGCCTCCCGCGATCGGCGGCCAGGGACAGTTCGTGGACCTCCTGGCTCCTCCTCACGATCGTTCTTATCGTCCTGGTCGGTGCGGGCGTGGGCTACACCCTCATGCGGGCGGTCCATCAGGCGCAGGTCGCCAGCACCCAGGCTCAGGCCCAGTGGGCCTCCAGGGTCACGGTCATGCAGGCCACCGCCACCCTCCGCACCGGTGACCCTCGGGGGGCCATCCAGGCGCTGAGCCGCGAGGTCGCCTCCAACCCGGCCAACGGCCAGGCCTGGACGCTCCTCGCCGAGGCCCACCTCGCGACGGGCGACCCGGAGTCCGCCGCTTCCGCCCTCCAGACGGCCTTCACGCTGGACTTGGGCACGCGCGAGATGTTCCTCCTCCGCGCCCGCATCCTCCTGGCCCAGGGCAAGGCGGTCGAGGCGGTGGCCGAGCTCCAGGCCCTCGCGCCGGGGGCCGACCGCGACCCACTGCTCGACGAGGCCAAGAAGAAGGCGGTGGAAAAGTGACGCCCCAGGACAAGGAGGTCGCGCGCGAACTCCTCCAGGGCGGCCGCCTGACCGTGGACCAGGTGGGGGAAATCAAGGCCGAGTGCGAGGCCTCGGGCCGCGCGTTTCTCGAGGTGGCCTTCAGCCGCGGCCTTCTCGCGACGCCGAAGACCGCCCCGAAGCCCCTGGAGATACAGGCCCCGAGCAGAGTCCAGGCGCCCGAGCCGCCACCCGCCCCCCTGCCCAGGTGGTTCCACCCGCTCCTCGTGTCCGCCCTGCTCATGCTCCTGACCGCCTGGCTCCTGAGCTACCTGCGCCACCGCTATGAAAGGGAACAGGAGCTGGAGCAGTCGGTGCAATCCTCCCGCCTCCGAGGGAAGACGGAACGGGACGCGATTCAAATCCAGGGGGACTACCGCCGCCAGCTCGTGGAAGAGCGCCAGGCCCGGGCCCGCGCAGCGCTCGAAAAGGGACGGGCCGCCCTCGCCCTCGCCGAAAGGGCCGAGGCCGCGGCGCCGAACGACCCGCACGCCTATCTCAAGATGGCCGAAGCCGCGACCCACCTGACGACCTACCTCGAAACCAACCCCCAGGATTCCGCCGTGTACCTCGAGCGCGCCCAGGCCTACGAAATGCGCCGCAACTACGACAAGGCCGTGGAGGACCTCGAGCGCGCCCGCTCGATCGACCCCTCGCTTGAGCCCAAGCTCCGCGACAGGATCGAGCAGCTCCGCTTCTTCATGAAGAGGCGGTAGGCATGTCACAAAAGCCCCAGTCTCTTTTGTGACCTTTTTCCGTGCCGTAGCCCCGCCCCCCTCCTCCAGTCTTATAGAGACCTGATGGACCCCGCAACGGAACCGGACCTGGTCCGCCGCTCGCAGGCGGGCGACCGGGAGGCCTTCGAGGCGCTGATCCGTGCGAACGCGCGGCTGGTGTGGGCCTCCGTCTACGGCCTGGTTCGCGACCGGGCGTGGACGGAGGACGTGGTGCAGGAGACGTTCCTCAAGGCGTGGGAGTCGCTGCGGGAGCTCCGGGAGCCCGGAGCGTTCCGCGGCTGGCTCCTCACGATCGCGCGAAGGCTCGCCTGGCGGCGCGCGGAACTTTCGGGACGGACGGAATTATCACCAGAAGTACCGGAGCGGGCGGCGCCGGCCGAGATTCACGATCCCGAGGAGGCGCGTGAGAAAGTGCAGGAGGCGCTGGCCCGCCTCCCGGAGCGCTACCGGGTGCCGGTGACGCTGCACTTCCTGAACGGCCTGGAGTACGGGGCGATCTCGCGCCTCACGGGCCTGGCGAACGGGTCCCTGCGCGGGCTCATCGCCCGCGGCGTGCAGAAGCTGCGGGTGGACCTCGCGCCCTTATGGAGAAAGACCGATGATGCATGAACGGACCGAGGCTATCGCCGACCTCCACGCGGCCGGCGGCCTGAACGACGACGAGCGCCGCGAGGCCGACGCCCACGCCGCCTCCTGCGCCCCCTGCGCCTCCCTGCTCCGCGACGCCCGCGAGTTCCACCGCTGGGTCTCGGGCACGATAGCCCCCGACGCCCCTCCCGCCGACCTCGACGAGCGAATTATCTCCCGCTTTCGCGCCGCCGCCCCCGCGAGGCGTCGCCCGCGGCTGCGGTCCTTCATCAAGGCGGCGGGCGCGATCGCCGCCGCGGCGGCCCTCATCGTCCTCGGGACCGCGTTCACCGAGGGATCGACCGGCCGTACTGAAAGCCTCATTGAGATCCTCGCCTCGGCAGACGGAATATATAAAACCGACTTCGGCATCTATCCGCCCGGAGGTCCTGCGGCATACAGCGCGGGAATCAGCGGAGTTTTCAATTCTGGGACCTATGCCAACCCCCGTGAACACTTCGGCTACTCCAGCAATGACCGCGAACTTAACCGCCCCCGG
>JAHFOZ010000069.1:9873-15196 GCA_023261405.1 Planctomycetota bacterium | reverse complement strand
TCGAAGGGAGACGGGTCCCCTATCTCCTGCGGCGCAGCGACCGGGCGCGGCGGATGCGGGCGGAGATCGGCCTGCGCACCGGGCTCCGCGTGACGCTCCCCGCGGGCATGGACGAATCGGGCGTGTCACCTTTCCTCCATTCCCGCCGCCGCTGGGTGCTGCGGACGCTTCGCCGTTTCGAGCGGCTCGAGGGCGTGATCCCGGAGCGGACCCTCGCCCACGGGTCCCCCGTCCCCTGGCTGGGAAGGGAGCTCCGCCTTGAGCTTTCCAACGGACCGTGCCGCGTGGACCGGTCCGGGGATACCCTGGTCGTGCGGGTCCCGCGGCGGACGCGCGGAGCGGTGCGCCGCGCGCTGGCGGTGTGGTATCGCGGAGAGGCGGAGAGGGAGCTTGGCTCAAGGGCGCGGACGCTCGCGGCGCGGCACGGCGCGTCCTTCTCCAGCCTCCGGATCGGGGACCAGAGGACCCTGTGGGGGAGCTGCTCGCGGAAGGGGACCCTCTCCTTCAACTGGCGCCTGCTGCTCGCGCCCGAGGCGGTGGCCAACTACCTGGTGGCGCACGAGGTCGCCCACCTCGACGAGCCGGGACACACGCCGCGCTTCCGCTCCCGCGTGGAGGTTCTATGCCCCGGGTGGCGCGACTCCGAGCGCTGGCTCCGCCGGAACGGGGCCGGACTCACCCTGTAGGGCGGGGCGTACCCGAAGATGGACCGCCGAGACGCCCCGAGTCCCCCCGCATCCGGCTGTCGTGGAAGAGGTTCTCGAGGGGACTCAGCATCCGGCGCTCGGGGGCATGCTCCTCGGGCACGAAGACGAAGTGCCCTTCGCGGCGATCCTTGAAAGCGCGGAAGGCATCCAGGTCGCGCCGGGTCTCGAATTCCACGGCGGTCACCAGGCCCCGGTCCATCCAGACCCGGGCCGTCGGCCCCTTGAAATTGAGGAGCAACAGCCCGGTGGCCTCCACCTCTGACAGCGCCAGGCACACCGGCTGGAGGGGCGCCTCCAGGAGGTCCCCCGCCACTTTCCCCACCCCCTTGGCGATCGCATCCGAGGATCCGATCCGTTGCGCTCCCTGAACCAGATCGCCCAGCGCCTCGAACAGCGGAGCCAGGCGCGCCTGACTCGCGGCGAAGCGCACCCCGGCGTCCTTGTCCTCTTCCGCCTCCCGGATCGCGTCGCGCGCCTCGGGCACCGATGCGTAGAGCGCCAGGCCTCGGACCGACGCCGCCCGCACCGCAGGGGCCACGTTCCGCAGCACCTTGGTGAGCCCTCCCCATCCGCCCCGGGAGGCCAGCTTCACCAGCGCCGCCACGGCGCGGACATCCCCCAGCCGTCCGAGCGCCAGGCAGGCCGCCGAGCGGAGGTCCTCCGGCACCGTGCGATCCTCCGCCGCCTCCACGAGCGCCTCCAAGGACGGGCGGTACTTCAGCTTCCCCAGGCACTCCACGAACGCCAGGCGGGTCGCGGCCTCCTTCTCCTCGTGGAACGCCTCCAGAAGCATCTCTCCCGCCCGTGGGAACGCCAGTTCCGCCACCATCAACGCCGACCGGCGGCGCACCGACGTGGCCGGATGCCGAAGGAGCGCCCCCAGCGCCAGCTCCGCCATGTCCACCGGCATCGCCTGGGGAAGGACCTCGATCAGGCGGAGGACATCGCTGGGCGAAGTCACCTTCTGGATCTCGCTCACCAGCACCGCCGCCGCCCCCGCCCCCGCCCGCGCGATGAACTGCGCGAACCAGAGCCGCTTCGCGCTCGTGTCGGCACTCTTGATCTCGTCGATGAGGAACCGCACCGCGGCCGCGTCCAGCGCCTCCAGCACCCGGATCGCCTCGGGGTCCCCCGCCCGCACTTTCTCCGTGAGCGAGGCGAATCCTCCCCCCTGCGACACCCGTTCCAGCGCGATATACGCCTGCTCCGCCCTCTGCGCGAACTGCGGGTCCTTGATGTGGTAGTGCCGGTTCAGCAGTTCCAGGGTCTCGATCGCGCTGCCGGCCGCCCCCTTGCGGATCCGAAGGTCCGCCATGAAGGAGGCCAGTTCCGCCATCACGGGGTAGACCCCCGCCTCCCGCTCCTGCTCCAGGGCGACCCTGCCTATCTGGTCCAAGTCCTGCAGGACCTCCTGAGACACCGACTTCTCAAGCACCCTCCGCATCCCCAGCAGCGCCTTCCCCGCGGCCAGGCGTTGCCGCGTCGTATGATCGGTCACCGAGGCCATCACCGGGTTCAGGAGCGACTGGACCATTTCCTTCTGTCCCATCGCCGCCAACTCCTCCAGGATCTTGCTCCCCTCCTGCGAGAGCGCCTGGACCTTCTGCTCGTCGGGGAGCGCCAGGATCTCCCGGCCCCGGGTCATCGAGGCCGCCTCCTGGGGCCGGCGGCCCACCGCCTCCTCCGTCCACTCCGTCATCCCCTTCACCGCCTCGTCCGTAAGGAGCGCCCCCAGGACGGACGAGAGCTTCGGGGTGTGCTGGAAGGCGGACGCCATGAGGAGCCCCAGGTCACGGAGCGGCCCGCGGAGTTCGGGAGGCACCATTTGGAGGAGCTCGGCCACGCGACCCACCGCGTCCCGCGCCTGCTCGAACGGGATGCGCCCCTCGGCCTCCCGCGCGCCGGAGGCCGGCATTTCGGGCGAGGCCGCCGGCTTCGCCGCCTCGCCGATCTTCCCCAGCAGCGTCGGGTCCTGATCCAGGAACCGCTTCATGATGTGCAGCCGCCCTTCCGAAACCAGCCCCGTCCCCGCGGCCGCGTCAATCACGTGGTCCAGGGACTCGAGGATCCGCGCGAGCTCGCTCTCCCCGCCCTGGAGCTTCCGCGCCGCATCCTCGATGACGATGTCCCCCTCGCCCACCGCCACGTACTGGACCTCGTCCACCGATACCTGGAGGACCCGTTCGTCACGGAGGCGCCGGTTGATCTCCTTCCCCTCCTTCGCGTCCCAGAACTTCTTCGTGAGCGCGTGGAGGAAGGTGATGAGCTCCTCGAGTGCGAGGCCCTTCTTCACCGTGATGCTCTTCACCCCCGCGTCCCCCAGGACCGCCAGCATGCTCGCCTCGAGCGTGTCCACCACCGTGCCCGTCGCCGTCATCCGCCGCCCGTTCACCAGCAGCCCCTTCGGCGTCTTCGAGAGAGTCAGCGCGCCCTGGTCCTCCAGGTAAGAGTGCATGGCATGGTAGGCATCCGTGACGATCTTCAGGACCTGGGGGGACTCCTTGGGGTAGAGCCGGAGCTGGGCCACGGAAACCCGGAGGACCTGCAGGATCTCCAGCACGTGCGGGTCGCCACCCTTCTCCCCGGGCAGCTGGAGCGACTGTTCGAATTCCAGGCCGGCCAGGTGCGCGTCCCCGCCGGACTCCTGCACGGTCTGCACCCAGCGCACGACCCCGCGGCTGGAGAAACGCGTGCCCTGCTGCGGCATCGCCAGGTCCACCTTCACGGGCATGCCCGTCCGCAGCAGCGCCGCCGAGCCGATGCATGCACCCTTGGGGCTGATGTCGACCAGGCGGAGGGCCAGATTCTTCGTGGTGATCCCCTCTTCGGAGCTCGTGCAGAGGAGCGTGAGGCCTGCAGCGGCCCTCACCCGGGTCTGGTGGCGTCGTTCGGCTCCCATCGCCTCACTTCGGATCGAGCGACCAGAACCTCACGGTCCCGTCCACGCCGCCGGAGGCGAGCACATTCCCGGACCCCGGCTGGAATGCCGCGGTGAGGACCTGTCCCCCGTGGCCCGCCAGCGTGCGGAGTTCCTTCCCCGAAGGAAGCTCCCAGACCCTGAGCACCGCGTCGTTCCCGGCGGAGACGAGCTTACTTCCGTCCGGCGAGAACGCCACCGACATGACCTCGCTGTGGTGCCCCGGAAGGCTGAGAATCTCGCGCCCCGTGAGGGCGTCCCAGACCTTGCTGAGATAGTCCCACGAGCCCGTGGCGATCCGTTTCCCATCCGGGCTGTACACCACGGCCTCCACCCAGTCCGCGTGCCCCAGGAGCTTCCCCCGCTCGCCCCCCGTGTCCGCATCCCAGAGTCGGACGCTGTGGTCCATGCTGGCGGACGCAAGCTCGCGACCGTCCGGACTCAGGGCCAGGGCGGTGACGCCGGCCCCATGCCCCACCATCGTCCGGAGGAGCGTGCCCTTCGAGGTGCTCCAGACACGAATGGTCCCGTCGTTACCCCCCGAGAACAGGAGTTTCCCATCGTGGCCGAAGACGAGCGCGCCCACGAAATCCGTGTGACCCGCCAGCGTCGCGGCCTCGGAACCCTGCACGAGGTCCCAGAGCTTGATCTTCCGGTCGTACCCCCCGGAGGCGAGCAGCCTGCCGTCCGGGCTGAACGCCACCGCCTGAGTGCCCAGGGCATGCCCGCTGAACGCGCGGGATTCCTTGCGATTCTTGACGTCCCACACCCTGACGCGCCGGTCCTCGCTGGCCGTGGCGAGGAACTCCCCGTTGGCGCTGAAGGCGAGGCAGGTGATGCTGTCCGAGTGGGCGGTCAGGACGCCGGAGTTCTCGGGCACGGCGGTGGGCTCCTGCTCGAGTCCTTCAGCGGCGCGGTGGAACATGGACTTCGAGCCCACCGGTGCCATCTTCGAAAGCCCCGACTCCGCCCAGGAGAGGACCATCGTGGCCTCGAACAACCGGTCGAAGTGCTCCAGGATGATCGCGTGGTGCCCCCGCTCCAGGACACACTCGAAGTCCGGGAGCGAGGCCGCCTTCACCGCCCAGTTGCACATGATCTGGACGCCGTCGAGGACCAGGCGGGCGCCATCGTCATGAGCCATGCTGAAGACGTACCTCCCGGTCCGCGGGACGTGCAGATAGCCCGACCATCGGCAGGAGAAGGCATCCCTGGGGCCGTCCTTCCACGGCGCGCCGTCGAGCCAGTGGAAGGCGACCCCGAGGTCGATCCGCCGGACCGCCAGCGACTCGAAATCCGTCCCGTAGTAATACTCCCCGATCAGGCCGGGCTTGAGCTCCGAAGCGTCGACAGGGAGGGCCTTGAACTCCGGGATCGAGGCCTCCTCGACGGCCCGGCCCTTGCCCGTCTTCTCGAGAAGTTCCACGCGGTAGAAGGCCGCGGGGCTCCCGTCGCTTCCGAGGCCGGCGAAGGACGCGTGGCGAAGGCCCTGCCCGGCGGGCAAACCCGCGGACGTCCCCGTCTTCCAGTGGCACAGCGGCTGGTCGTCCAGGAAAGCCTTGAGCCCGTCCCGGCGCACCTGGACCATGGCCAGGTACTTCCGATCGTTGTCCAGGCATCGAGTGGAACGCAGGCCCGCGGTGGCCGCCTCCGGCTCCCCCTCCTTGAGGGGCCCGAACCCGAGGAAGGTGTTCCCCGC
>JAHFOZ010000069.1:0-9863 GCA_023261405.1 Planctomycetota bacterium | reverse complement strand
GTTCCCCGCGGCCCCCATCGTCCAGGTGAAGGTGCGGCCGCCCTGCGAGACGTAGAGGCTGACACCCTCGGTGCCCCCAGTCCGGGAGAATTCCACGCGGAGGTCATATTCCTCGGGGAGTTCAAAGGGGATCTGGAGGCGCGCCGCCCGGGTGCGGTCGGAGCGGAGGATGCCGTCCAGGGTGGCCCATTGGCCCCATACGGCGTCGCGCGCGGGCACCACGAGGGACAGAATGCCGAGTCCCTGGGACCACGGGTCGTCCGGATCGGCCCCCGGGGCCCCTGAGGGAGACTTCCCCAGGCCCGCCGACCGCAGCCTGGCGTCGGCCTTCTCCGCTGCGGCCTCCTTGATCCGGGCTTGCTCCAGGAACGCCTTCCTCTCCTCGGAAAAACGGACCCGTTCCGCCTCCGAAGTGGCCTTCTTCTCCGCCTCGGCAATCCTGGCCGCGAGACTCAAGGCCTCCTCCGCATCCTTCTTGTGCTTGTCCCTTTCCGTGCGGAGCGCATCCTCCCGCTGGCGGGTCTGTCGATCCTTCCCCTCCCTTGCCTTCTTCTTGCCCTCGGCGGCCTCGGCGCTCTGCGGATCACGGGCGAGCGCCTCCGTGTACTTCTCGAGCGCCTCGTCGTACAGCCCCTTGTCCATGAACTCCTTCGCTGCCGCCAGCTCCGTGCGCACCGAGACCGACAGGGTCAAGTAGAGATACATGCCCCCCACGCCGAGGAGCGTCACCATCACCGCGGCGGCGTAGATCCAGAGCGACGACCGGCCCTTCTTCTGCCTGGGCAGGACGATCTTGATCTGGTGCCCCTCGATCCACTGGGTGAGGTCGTCCGCGAACGCCTTGGCCGTCACGTAGCGGTCGCTGTCCGACTTTGCCAGCGCCTTGAGGGTGATGTTCTCGATCGTCCGGTCGAGCGCCATCGCCCGCTCGGAGGAGGCGACGTGCGAGGGCGGCCGGGGCGGGTCCTTCACCACCTTCATCAGGATCTCGATGGGCGAGTCGCCGGTGAAGGGGGTCTGGCCCGTGAGCGTCTCGTAGAGGATCACGCCCAGCGAGTAGATGTCCGTGCGCCAGTCGACTTTGTCCGACCCCTGGGCCTGCTCCGGGCTCATGTAGGCGGGGGTCCCCACGACCATGCCCTGCCCCGTGAGGGAGGCGTTGGAGTTCTTCCCGAGGGTCTTGGCAAGCCCGAAGTCGGAGACGTAGGGCTGCTGGTTGGAGCCCATGAGGATGTTGCGGGGCTTGAGGTCCCGGTGCAGGATGCCCTGCTCGTGGGCGTAATGGACCGCGAGGGCGGCGTCGCGCAGGACCTGGACCTGCTGGCGGAGCGGAAGCTGGGACTCCTTCCACCAGTCCGAGAGGGCCTTGCCCTCGATCAGCTCCATCGCGATGAACTGGCGCCCTTCGAGAATCCCTCCCTCGTAGACGGTCACGATGTTCGGATGCTTGAGTTTGGCGGCCAGCTGGGCCTCGCGCGTGAACCGCTCCTCCTCCACCTGCAGCTCCTTGGGGTCCATGGCGGCGACGGGGAGGAGGAGCTTGAGGGCGACCTTGCGGTTGAGCTGCTCGTCCAGGGCCTCGTAGACGATTCCCATGCCACCCCGGCCCAACTCCCGCACCAGGGAGTACTTGCCCAGCCGGGTCATCGCGTCCGGATAGGACGGGGCGGAGGGAGGCGCGGACGCCACCTCGTCCGGGGCGGTGAAGGGATCGCGCTCGACGGCGGGCCGGGCCGCCGGCTCCTTCATGTCCGACAGGAGGGACGTCAGCTCTTCTCCGGACAGGTACCCTTTCTCCACCAGGATCGCGCCCAGGGAGGTGTCCACCGCCTCGCCGCTCGACACCCGACGGGCGCGCTCGGCAAGGGCCTCGCGGAGCTGCTCGGCGGACAGAAGCCCCCGCTCCAGCAGGATCTTCCCCACGACGAGCTGCTGGCCGCCTTGGACATCGGACGGACCCGCGCTCACACGACATCCTCGAAAGCATGACCAGGCCCTCCGGCGCCGGAGGGGCACCCTGGCACGAATCAAGACATTATACCGCCCTGACGCGCCGGAGGAAACAGGTTCCGCCGAATGTATCCATCATGGGTCCACCTATGCAAAGCCTCACGGCCGCCCCTTCTTGCTCGCGGTCACTTGGCCGTATCGTTGCTCGCACCGCTGAGAGCCTGTAGCTCGTAGCGGGCAGCGTGGTACACGCTCCAGGCTCTCAGCTACAATCTGTACGCAACGATACGAACTTCTGAAGCCGCGCCCCTTAGGTTTGCGGTTGCGCCGGGGGAGGGTCGAGGTTATCATCATCCGAATCCCATGGCCGAAGGAACCACCCCAGCCCCCGAGGTTTTCGTGACCTTGGGCCTCCTCACGACCGACCTGCTCAAGACCTGCGTCGAGAAACAGGAGGGGTTCAGGAAGCAGGGGATGTCGCCCGACCTGGGACAGGTGATTCTCCACCTGGGCCTGGCTCCCGCCGATCTCGTGGCCAAGGCCATGATGCACGGCGGGACGGGGGCCCTGCGCTGCCCCGGGTGCAAGCGACGGTTCACGGTCCCCGACTACCAGGCGAGCCGCCGCTACAAGTGCGAACCCTGCAAGGCCTACCTGGAAGCGGTCCAGGAGGAGATCCTCAAGCCGTTCGACCCCGCCGGTGCCAAGACGGCTGCCGCGCCCGCCGCGGCCCTCAAGCCCATCCCGGTGAAGGGCGACCCCTTCGAGGGGAAGATCTTCGGGAAGTACCGGATCCTCCACCGGGTCGGGAAAGGCGGCATGGGCGCCGTCTACCTCTGCGAGGAGACCGAGGGCGGCCAGAAGTGGGCCATGAAGATCCTCACCGAGGAGTTCAGCCGCATGCCCGGGATCCAGAAACGCTTCGAGCGCGAGGGCACGGCCGGCCAGCGGCTCGACCATCCCTCCATCGTCAAGACCATCGAGATGTCCAAGGAAGGCCCCTACGTCTACATCGTGATGGAATACGTGGACGGCGGCGACCTCGCCGCCTTCGTCCTGAAGGAGAAGCAGGTCGCGCCCCCGAAGGCCGCCGAGATGATCGGCGACGTCCTCGTGGGGCTTCAGCACGCCCACGAGAACGGCATCGTGCATCGCGACATCAAGCCGGGCAACATCCTCCTCATGTCCGACGGACGCGCGAAGGTCATCGATTTCGGCCTCGCCATGGACGCGGAGGCCCAGACGATCCTCACCCTCGCGGGCAACGTCATGGGGACGCCCGCCTACATGAGCCCCGAGCAGGCCGTGGGCGAGAAGGCCAGCGCGCTCTCCGACCAGTACTCCTGCGGCATCGTGGCCTTCCTCATGCTCGCGGGCCGGAAGCCCTTCGAGGGCAAGGGCCTCGTGGAGACCCTCAATAAGCAACTCAAGGAGCCGCTCCCGTCGCTCCGGTCCCTGGCCCCGGCCGTGCCGGAGGCGCTCGAGAAGGTCATCCAGAAGATGTGCGCCAAGCAGCCCGACAAGCGCTACAAGACCGCGGGTGAGGCGGCGAACGCCCTCCGCAAGGCCGTGGGCCTCGCCGTGGAGGAGAAGGCCCCCGCCGAGCCGCTGCCGGACGTGGCGCTGCCTCAGGGCCCGCCCCTCAAGAAGCACCGCCTGGAGCCCGTCCGGCGACCGGGCCTCATGCAGCACGTGCTGGCCATCGTCGCGGGCGCCGCCGGGTTCGCCGCCGCCTACTTCCTCGTGAAGTGGCTCTTCAAGAAATGATGGTGGTACGGCTGCATGGATTCCGCGCTATGAGCCAACCTAGCGAATCCATGCGGGCTCACCCCTACTTCATCGGCGAATAATCCGTCGGCTTCAGGAACCGCGACTCCACCTTCGCCGCCAGCTTCACGCCGTCCTTCTCGCTGTCGGCCCGCGCCTTCTGCCAGTCCGGATCGTTCCGGAAGGCGTCCCACGACGCCTTGGCCGCCGCCTCGCTCTTGTGCGCGAGGATGTAGATGAGCGTGAGGTCCGCGTTCTCCCCCGCGGTCGGCGTCCAGTAGCCCACGAGTTCCATCCCGTGCTTCACGAAGAGGGTGTTCGTGTGATCCCGGAACCGCGCGTGGAGCGCGTCCATCTTGCCGGGACTCGCCACGTACGTCCGCATCTCGAACACGCGATCCGCCATCGGCTCCTCCTTCGCCAGGGCCAGCACGCCCGCCCCCGCCAGCACGACCCCTGCCGCGATCAGGCCCTTCATGACCGTCCTCCTTTCCAGTTTCATTCCGAACGATACTCCCCTATCATACGGGGCCCATGCTCCCCGCGCTCGTCCTCCTTTCGCTTTTCACCCCCCAGGACTTGAAGACCCACGACGAGACAGGCCTCCGCGTCGCGCCCGGCTTCAAGATCTCCCGGGTCTCCGGACCCGAGACCGCCAACGACCTCTATGCGATGACGCTGGACCCGAAGGGCCGAGTTGTCGTCACCAGCCAGGGCTGGATCAGGACCCTGCACGACGACGACGGCGACGGGAAGGCCGACCGCGCGACCGACTTCGCGCCCACCCGCACCGGCGGCATGGGGATGTGCTTCGACGGGAACGACCTCCTCTTCACGGGCGAGGGCGGCGTGTGGCGCTTCCGCGACGCCGACGGGGACGGCAAGGCCGACGGCCCGCCCGAGCGACTCCTCAAGATCGACTTCGGGGAGCACGGGGGCCATGCGATCCGCAAGGGGCCCGACGGACACTGGTACGTGATCGGCGGGAACGACGCGGCGATCGGGACCGCCCACGTCACGCGCGAGGACTCGCCCATCCGCTCTCCCGAGGCGGGCGCGATCCTCCGGGCGACGCCCGACTGGTCGAAGCTCGAGGTCCTTGCCCACGGCTTCCGGAACCCGTATGACTTCGACTTCAACGCGCAGGGCGACCTCTTTGCCTACGACAGCGACTGCGAGAGAGACTTCTTCCTCCCCTGGTACACGCCCACACGGCTCTACCACGTCGGGATCGGGATGCACCACGGCTGGCGCCTCAAGGGCTACCTGCGCAGCTTCTGCCGCCTCGACTGGTATCCCGATACGGTCGACGTGCTCTGGCCCGTGGGTCGCGGATCGCCCACCGGGGTCGCCGCCTACCGCCATACGGCCTACCCCGAGCGCTACCGCGGCGGCGTCTTCTATGCGGACTGGACCTTCGGCCGGGTCTGGTTCACGCCGCTCGTCCCCGAAGGCGCAAGCTACAAGCCGCAGGCGGAGGTCTTCCTCGAACCCTCCGGCAGCGAGGGCTTCGCCCCGACGGACCTCTGCGTGGCGCCGGACGGCGCGCTCCTGGTCTCGATCGGCGGCCGCCGCACCCGCGGCGCCGTCTACCGGATCTCGCCCGAGATCCCCGGGAAGGCCCCCGGGATGCGCGACGACCTCGACCGCGTGCTCCGAGCGCCGCAGCCGCTCGACGCCTGGTCGCGCGCGATCTGGGAGCCCCTGGCGAGGAAGCTGGGCGCGAAGGGTTTCGAGGAGGTCCTCCTGGACTCGACGCGGCCGACCGCGGAACGGGTTCGCGCCGTGGACGTCCTGACGGACTTGTTCCCCGGCTCCACGTTCCGGGGCCATCGGGACGAGGCCGACCCCCAGGTACGGGCGCGACTCGCCGCCTCGTTCCGGGACCTGCCGTCCCCCGCCGGCACCCTGGTCCTGGCGGCGTGGGCCGCCGACCCCGACGCACGCGTGAGGCTCAGGGCGCTCGAGGCGGCCGCCGTGCGGGGAGGGGACGTGGACCGCGACCGCTGGGTGAACCTCAACCTCGACCATCCCGACAAGAGGGTGCGCCAGGCTGCGGCGCGCCTGGCCTCGGTCCTCCCGGAGGATGCGTGGAGACGCCTCAAGGCGGAGACTCCGCAGGCGAAGCTCACGTGGGTCCTGGCCTCGCTCTGGCGCGCGGGCCCCGGTGAAGACGCCCTCGCCGAGACGCTCGAAGTGCTGGAAGCCGGGAAGCTCCCGGAGCAGGCGATCCGGCTCGTCATCCTCGCTCTCGGAGACAGCAACCTCCACAAGCCGCCGGTCGAGGTGCACTCGAACTACTCCCTTCCTGCGGCCCCGTCGCCGGAGCGACGGGAACGGATCCTCAAAGCGCTGCGGCCGCTTTTCCCCTCCGGAATCGCGCGGGTGGACCTCGAGGCGTCGCGGCTCCTCGCCATGCTCGAGGACGAGGCAGCCGAAACCGTCGCGAAGGTCGCCGGCCTCGTCACCGCGAAGAGCACCGCCACCGACGACGTGCACACCCTCATCGTCCTCTCCCGGCTGAAGGGCCCGTGGCCGGAGGGTCTGGCGGAGAAGGTCGCCGGCGCCATGCTCTCGCTCGGCCGCAAGCTCGAGGGCCAGGGGCTGCGGACCAAGCTGGTCTGGGGCCCGCGGCTTGCCGAGCTCGCGCAGATCTTTGTCCGGCGCGACCCGGCGTTCGGGCAGGAGTTGCTCAAGCATCCGCAGTTCCCCACGGCTGACCATGTGGACCTGGGTGCCGCCCTGCCCGATGAGATGCAACTCCAGGCGGCACGGCTCTTCCTCCAGGCCGCCAGACGGGACGCGGGCTTCGCGTGGTCCGAGCGCCTGATCGGGCTTCTCGCGCGCCTCGGCCCCGGGGAGTTCCATCCCCTCCTCCGCGGGCAGTGGTCCAACTTCGCGCTTCGCGACACGGTGGTGGTCCACCTCGCGTCGCAACCCGACCCGCGGGACCGGGAGAAATTCCTGGCCGGCGCCGAGTCGGCCCACGCAGGGGCCGCGCGCGCCGCTCTCGAGGCGCTTGAGAAGCTCCCCCGCGACGAGGAGGCGGGGAATCTGGTCCCGCTCCTGAGGCTCCTGCGGAGGCTCACGCTCGAGCCGGACCAGGGACCGCGCCGGAAGCAGGTGACGGCGCTCGTGGCCCGCCAGTCCGGCCGCCCCTTCGAGGTGGCCGAGACGGGGACGGACCCCCAGGCCCTCCGCCTCGCCTACCGGCCGCTCTTCGACGCCTTCCCGGAGCTTCGGGCGGAGCTTGAGGGCGGCGACGACCCGGCCACGCTCCGGGAGGTCCTCTCGAAAGTCCCCTGGGACCGCGGCGATGCAGGGCGCGGGGCGGGTGTCTTCCGCGCCCGTGGCTGCCAGACCTGCCACGCGGTGCAGGGCGCGCTGGGCCCCAACCTCGCGGGGGCGGCGACCCGCTTCTCGCGCGAGGATCTCTTCGAAGCCATCGCCAATCCGTCCAAGGACGTGGCCCCGCTCTACCGGACCACCGTGTTCCTGACGAAGGACGGGCAGGTCCACACGGGGACCGTGGCCTTTGAGTCGGCGGACGGCTACATCGTCCAGACCGGCGCCACGACGACCGTGCGCGTCAGCACCCCCGACATCGCCGCGATGCGTCCGGGCACCTTGAGCCTCATGCCCAACGACCTCCTGAAGGGCCTCACGCCCGGCGACCTGGCGGATCTCTACGCGCACCTGCGCACCCTGGGGATGAGCCCGCGTTGATTCGCCGGGTCGCCCCGCAGTCGGACGGCCCAGGGGATCAACGCCGCCGACTCCCTCGCCCGGCAGGCGCTTCGGTGTACTTTTTTCGATCTCTCATGTCACATATGGGTACGGGGCGACGTTCCAATGGGTGAACGGGAGGGTTTCTCATGCTGCAATTCCTGCTCCTCGCGGCGCTCGCCGGCCAGGATGACAAGGCGGTCGAAGACGCGCTGGAGAAATTCAAGACGGATTTCAAGGCGTCCTCGGACGCGGACCGCGCACGGGCGCTGACGACGCTCTCCGGCACTGCCCATCTGAAGACGCTGAATCGGATCGCTCCCTTCGTGGCGGCCGACACGTCGGTGGTCCGCATCGCCGCCGCCAAGGCGCTCGGCGGATTCACCGAATTCCGCAAACAGGCCGCGCCGGCGCTCCTGCGGGGGCTGGGCGCCAACGCCAAGGAGCCCGCCGTGCTGATCGCGGTCCTTGAGGCGCTGGGCAAGTTGGGGGACGGCTCGGCCCTGCCCTCGCTCTACAAGTACTTCGACGAGAAGGACGGCAAGATCGCCGCGGCGGCCTTTCTGGCCGTGGGTGAGATCGGCAGCACCTCCTCCGTCGAGCCTCTTATCGAGGCCCTCAAGAAGCTCGAGAGGGCCGCCAAGGACAACGGGGGGGGAGGCAACATCGCCGGGGCCGGCGGGGCCGGTGGCGCCGCGGCGGGCTACAACGTGCCGGACGACGACACGGCTCGCCGCCGGGCCAAGGAGGTCCAGCCTGCCGCCGTCAAGGCCCTCCAAGCCATCGCCAAGGAAAAATACATCACGGTCGAGGAGTGGCAGAAGTGGTGGGCCAGGACGAGGGCCACCCTCGGCAAGTAGCCGGCGCCGTCACAAGACAGCCTGGGGCTATTGTGACACCGTCCGAGGATTTCTTCACCGGCTCCCAGCGTATCTTCATACCCGATTGCCCGCCGAAAGACCCGCGGCCCGGTGTCCAACTCACAGGAAATGACGAGCCGAACGACCCTGCTCCTGGGCGCGCTCCTCCTCGCGGGGGCAACTTTACCCCAGGAAGCCCCTCCGCCCGCGCCATCCTTCGCTGACCTGGTCCGCGACCTGGACCACAAGGAGGAGGCGGTGCGGAAGGCCGCGTTCGAGCGGCTCCGCGCGGCCGAAGAAGGAGCCCGGAAGCTCCCGGGCGCGCTGGAAGCCCTCCGCTCTGCCTGGCTGAAGAAGGCCCTCGAGGAACGCTCGCTGGCGTTCAGGGATTACGCCGACGCCCGTAAGAAGCGCACCGAGGCGCGCACCGTCCCCCAGCGTCAGAAATTGGCGGCGCAGATCTACGAGACCGGTGACTTCAAGCGCCTCGAGGCCTTCGTCAAGAAGCTCTGGGAGGACAATTACCCGGACCCCGTCCGGGCGGCGGATGACGCGGCCGTGCAGCGCGCGATCCGGCGGGTCGCCGAGCTGGGGGGCCAGCTCCGGGCCATCGGGGCCCCGCCCAAGGACGCCGCGGACGAGAAGTTAAGGGAAGCCTTCCGCGCGATGGACGAGGAGATCCTGATCGGCGCGATGCCCCCGTCGGACCAGGAGGTGATGCGGGAGAACGCCAAGGTCCGCGCCTCGGTGAGCGCCGAGGAGTACCGCCTGGTCTTCATCACGAACAAGTACCGGGTCAGCGTGGGCCGGAACGCCTTCCCGCTGAGCGTCAAGCTCTGCACCGCGTCGCGCGACCACTCGAAGGACATGGTCGAGAAGAACTTCTTCTCGCACGAGTCCCCGATCCCGGGCAAGAAGACGTTCGGGGATCGCGCTGCCCTGCAGGGCGCCTCCGCCGGGGGCGAGAACATCTTCGCGGGCAGCCCCGAGGGGGAGCCCTGCTTCTGGGCCTGGTTCCACAGCAAGGGCCACCACGCGAACATCCTCGGCGGCGGCCCCGAGATCGGCGTCGGCAACCACCAGGGCCACTGGACCGAGATGTTCGGGAAGTAAGGCCCGCGCCCCCGGGCGTGATTTCCGACCGGGCCGGTGGTACGATCAGGACATGGCTAAGCCGTACCGGGGATCGCCCTTCAAGGAGCTGGAGAGGGATCGGGATCACATGAAGGACATCGCGGCTGTCCTCCGCTCGCTCAAGGAACGCTTTGCCGGGGAGAAGATCCCCTTCGCCGTCATCGGAGGCATCGCCCTCCGCCGGTACGGGTACGAGCGGTTCACCGAGGACATCGACATCCTGACCACGCGTGAAGGGCTGGATCGCATCCATGAGAAGTTCGCGGGACGCGGCATCAACCCCCGGGCCGCGGGGCTTCGAAAGAAGCTCATCGACAGCGAACATCACGTGAACATCGACGTCATCACGGCGGGGGAACACGCCGGCTCGGACGCCGGCCCCGTAGTCTATCCCTCCCCCGAGGGGGAAGGATTCGTGGAGTTCGA
>JAHFOZ010000068.1 GCA_023261405.1 Planctomycetota bacterium | reverse complement strand
CAGACCGAAGGCCCAGAGACCCGCGGGCGAGGACGGGTGCTGCCACGCCACGTGGCCCAGCGTCACGGCCCCCAGCACGAGCGCGTGATGCCCCGCCCCGCCCAGGAGCCCGCGGTCCCGCACGAGCGGCTGGACCGCGAGGAAGGCCGCCCAGACCAGGAGCACCGCCCAGACGACGTGCTCCTGATGCAAGTAGCTCGGCAGGACGAACCCGGCGTGAAGGGCGGCCAGCCCCAGGAACCGGGCGACGATGAGATAGGCCTGCGAGGGCTTGAGCAGTCCGTGATGGACGAAGAGGCTCGCGGCGCCCAGGAGCAGCGGCGCCACCGCCTTCGGATGCGCGTCGTACTGCACGAGGCCCCAGACCAGCGCCACGAGCGCACCGACCAGGAGGCAGTGCCCCCACGAGCGCCGCAGGGAGAACCAGGTGGGCCCGTCGATCCCGGCCAGCCGCTCGATCGCCGCCCGGAGCGGCGAACGCTGAACGCTCGCCGTCGTCCAGAAGTGGGCCATCGCCACCGCCGCCCAGGCCGCCGGCACGGGATTCGTGAACGGGCTCAGCCCCTTGATTCCGGTGAGCGCGAAGTACGAGCTCCCCATCATGGCGAGGCCGCCGTAGAAGGCCAGCCAGCCCGTCCCCCCGAGCGCGTGGAGCCGCAGGAGGACCAGCGCCGCCACGAAGATCACCGGCGAATTCCGGTGGTAGGTGGTCAGATGGAACGGATCGTCCGGGAAGATCACCATCTGGAGGAAGGGCCGCAGCGCGTAGAGCCCGAGCACAAGGAAGGCCAGCGTGGCCGCCGACGTGCGGTACCGGATGAAGGTCTCCTGCCCCAGCCGCTTCCCATACTCCGCCCTCGCGTAGAAGTAGAGCACCGGGGTCCCGAGCGCCACGAGCGCCGTCACCGGCGTCCGGAAGAGCGGGATCGTGAGCGCCGCGCACCAGAGGGCCATCGTGACGCCGAAGTGGTAGAGCCCCTCGCAGAAGGCGACGTACGGCTCCTCGCCCGGCGCGGGCCGCCGGGCCGCGCGGCGGAAGTAGAGTCCCGCCAGGAGCGCCATCACCCCCGAGATCGCGAAGCGCGGTGCCGTGACCTCGTTCAGGTCACGATGCGCCACATAGTTCGCCGAGAGGAGCGCCAGCACGAGCATCGCCCCCGCCAGACTCGCGCGGTTCAGGAACTCGGTGGCGCGCGCGTTCCGCAAGGCAAGCTTCGCGATCGTCGCCTGGAGCAGGCTCGCCGCGATCCCGAGGCAGATGAGGTGCATCTCCGAGAGCCCGTGCGCGAGAAGCCACGGTCCCGCCACCAGCCGCACCGCGTGGATGTTCCCCAGCGCGAGCGCGACCCCCGCCCCATACATGAACCCCTGCCCCCACGAGAGGGCCACGACCCCGAGCGTCGCCGCCGCGAGGTACGGCCCCATCAGCTGCATCGGCTCCGAGTACATCGCCACCGACGCCGTGTGATAGATCGCCGCCCAGCACGCCGCGATCACCGCCGGGACATAGATCCAGGGCTTCACCGGCCAGGGCCGGGCGAAGGGGCTCTCCATCAGGATCGGGAAGCGCGCCCGCACCGCAGTCGAGGCGTGCCCGAGCACCGCCAGCAGGAGCCCGAAACGCGCCATGCCCCCGGGCTCCAGCAAGAAGTAGCCGTCCCCGTGGGGCGCCCCCCGCATGTTGACCAGAATCCAGCCGAGCATGAGCCCCTGCAGCGCCAACCCTCCCCACCGATAGGCCCGCGCGCCCAGGAAGAGCGCTACAAGAAGGGTCAGGTGGTGGGCGAGAGGGAGCTCATGCCAGTACAGCGCGTCCGCCATGGCGAGGAGCGCGGCGAGGGCCGCGCATACAATCGCGATCCCCTGGAACGGCGGAAGAAGGCCGCTTAACTTCGGGCGGAGGTCCCGGCGGAACTCGGTGATGAGCGGCAGCGCCTGCGCGGCGAGGAAGAGGCCCAGCGTCAGGAGCGGCATTTCCTCGTCGCCCAGGGTCCGGCCGGACCAGGACAGGAGGTTGGCCCACACGAGGAAGAAGAGGATGCTCCCGAAGACTTTGTGCCGCGTGACGAGGCCGTGCCAGACGAGCTGGGCGATGAGGAAAGCCGCGAGCGCCTGCGGGACCCCAACCTGCCGCGACCCCACGAGGGCGAGCGTCGCGACGATGGCCACCGCCCCGCTCCCCATTCGGAGCACGCCGAGCATCGGCGTCGTCAGCAGGTCCTTCACCCACCGATGTCGCGGCTCGAGCGCGAACCGGTACAGGAAGTAGAGCGCCTGGAGCGCCAGGCCTCCCACGAGGACCGGGAGCGCCCACGAACAGTCCTTCCATGCTATCGGGACCCCGAATCCGATCCCCGCCAGGAGGCAGATCCACCCCAGGTGCGTCCCGGCCACCGCCCCGCGGCGCTCCCGGTGGAGCACCGCCAGCAGCGTCCACACCGCGCCGCTCACCGCGAGCGCGATTGAGGCCTTGACCGAGACGCCCGAGCCCATGAGGTTGCGCGCGAGGTTCCAGGTGTCCACCTTGGCCGCCAGAAAGCACGCCGTGGCCGCGAGCGGCCAGGTGAAGAGCGTGTGGTCGGTCCGCCGCAGGGGGAACGGTTGCTTTCCCAGGTAGAGGTCGCCGCCCTCGAGGTTCTTCAGGAACCCGGCGACGCGCAGGCGGAAGCAGGCGACCGTGAAGACGAGCGCGGTCACCGCCGTCCCCAGGCCCGAGCCCCACTCGACATGCGGGAACTGGGCCCGCAAATTCCCCTTCATCTCGGGGAGCAGGACGGCCACGAGCGCCGCCGCGAGCGCGGCGGGGATGAGCGAGCGGGAGTAATACGTCGCCGCCACGAGCGCCGCCCCGAGGAGGACGGGGCCGGAGTAGTCCATCCACGCGCGGTACCAGAGCGCGTCGCCCGGGAGGCCGCGATCCAGGAAGACCCGTGCCGCCAGCGCCGCCATGCCGATCGCGCCGTAGAGGATGAGCACCGTGGAGCGGGCCGAGAGCAGGAGCTCCGAGCGCCGGAAGGCGCAGAGCGCGATCCAGAGCCACGAGGCGGCCGCGAGGCCGAACGCCATCGTGTTCCCGCGGATCAAGCCATGATCGAGGTCCATGCAGCCGAGATACGGCAGCGCCACGGCCACCACGATCATGGCGGTTTGCACCCAGCGCACCTGTTGATCGCGCCATCCCCTCCAGCCGAAGAGCGCCGCCACGGCGAGGAGCGAGGCCCCGGCCCAGACCGGCTCCGATCGGTAGTGCCACTGGGCGAAGACCGTGGCCACGGTCGTCATGAGGAGCGCCGCGACCTGGATGGCCTTGGCCGCCCGGGCGAACTCCTCCTGTTTCTTTTTCGATGCCAGGAGCGCGATGACTCCCATCGTCAGCGCGATCCCGATCCCCACGGCCGGGATCCAGGGGTCCGGGAAGCCGTCCAGGAGCGCCACGGATGCCTCTCCCAGCGCGACCATCGTGAGGCCGATGGCGGAATGCAGGGCGCTCTTCCGGCCCACCGCCTGCACGATCCAGACCTTCCCGGCCAGGAGGAAGCAGACGATCCGCAGGGTCTCGTCCGTGGCGCCCATGAGGAGGCCCAGGAGGACGAGCGCGAAGCCCACGAACGACTCCGCCGAGTGCTGCCCCTCCTCGCCGCGGAGCTGGAGCATGCGCCGCTCGAGGTGGAGGACCAGCCAGCCCGCCAGGATCACGAGCGGCGCGTACGTGTGCGCGCTCGGGAGGAACTCCATGAAGCCGTGAACCCACGCGAAGACCTGGAGGTAGGTCACGCCGAGCGTGGAGCCGAAGAACCAGAGGACGCGCTTGTCCTTCGCGAGGTCGGCCGTGAGGACGTTGCGCGTGAACAGGAGCACGGCCGCGACCATCGCGGCGAAACCGAGGTAGAAGCCGCCGCTCACGACCGTGTGGAGCGGCTGGCCCTGCGCGCCCAGCACCTTGGCGAGCGGACCCACCGTCACCAGGCCGTTGAGCAGGAGCAGCGTGCCCCCCAGCAGCTTCCCGAGCGACGGGTGGATCGCGCGGCACCAGTTGAAGAGGCCCCACCCGAAGAGCCCGAGGTAGAGCGCGCCCATGAGGGGGACCATGAGCTGCTTGGCGATCACCCGTGTGTCGTCCGCGAGGAGCGCCACGGCCATGAAGTTGACGGGAAGGAGGCCGATCGCCGTGCCCCGCAGCACCGCGGCGGTCCCGCGGAACTGCGCGTCGCGCCGCTCGACCCAGCCGCCCACCCACGCGAGCGCCGCGGTGAACACGCCGACAAGCGAGGGCATGAGGGTGTAGCGCAGGGCCCAACTCTTGTCCCAGGTGTAGTAGGCCAGGAGCGAGAGCCCGACCACCACCATGACCACGCCGGCCACCATGTACCAGTTGTCGAGGAAGAACGGCTTGAGGTGGACCTCCCAGACAGAGGGCTTGGGCGGCGGCGGGGTCGGGGCGCGGGGAGGCCGAGGGGCGGTCAGCACTTCGGCCAGGGGCGGCGGAGTGGAGAGAGGCAGCGGTGTCGGCACGACCGGCTTGGGCGCCTCCACGCGCGGGGCCTGCCCTGAGCCGAGTCGAAGGGCCGTCCCACCGCAGAGCGCGGTCCACTCCTCCGACGAAAGCGCCCAGGCCCACCGTTCCGCGAACGCGGCGGTACTCACCTCTCCGGCCCGCCCCTCGCACCACAGGCTCAGCAACGCGAGGATCTCCGGGTCCGGATCCTTATCGACCGAGTGCTGGAGCAGCAGGAACTCCGCCGGCATCGATCGCGCGAGCGCCAGGTCCTGCTGGGCCCGCAGCTCGTGCCGCCGCGCCTGCGCCTCCAGCCACTGCCGCCAGGGCCCCCAGTTCAGGCGGCCTGACTCGCCGAAGCGCAGGATGAAGACCCATTCGGCGCGCTCCTGCGCCCAGCCCTCCTGGAGAAGGTCGAGAAGGACCGACGCCGCGGCTTCCGTGGGCCAGGTGAGAATCGAGTCCAGGACCGCCTGCTTCTCCTCCCGCGTCGCCGCCGCCAGGAATCGCTCCCGGAGGGCCTGAAGCGAGGTCTCTTCATCCGTCTCACGGCCGGCCGCGGTCCTCTCGCGCAGCCGCGCGAGCACCCGGACAAGGTCCTCGTGGCCGGGGCCGGCGCGACGCTCGAGCTCGTCGATCAGCACGAGGCGCGCGGACGGCGCCCAGGCCGCCGATCCCTGGCGGACGGCTTCGGCGGCGCGGCGGAACTCCCCCTCCACCCGCCCGGCCAACCCGGGCGCTTCGTCCCGGCGCCGGGCGATGAAGCGGCGGTCCTGCAGGATCTGGAGCGCGTCGGCCACCCCCTGCGCCGGACGCTCCGCCCAGCCCAAGGGCGCGTCCAGGGGCAGGTCGGAGAGCGCCGCCCGCAGTCCGGGAGGGACCGGGCGCTGGTCCCTCTTGAATCGGTAGGCCTGGACCGCGTCCTTCCGACGGCCGTCGCGGAGCGGCCCGCAGAGGCGCCGGAGCTCCGGGTCCGTCTCGCCCTGGAGCGCCTCGATCAGGCTGGCGGTGGAGGCCGGTTCCGGCGCGTCCCCCAGCAGTTTCGAGAGCGCGGCGAGGACGGCCGGGGCATCGAGCTTCCCCTCCGCCTGCAGGCGGAGCAGTTCGCGCGCGAGGGTCGGGCGGTCCATCAGGCCCTGCCCTCCGGACCGGCTTGGCTCATGAGAATCATGCGTGGCTGCCGGACGGGTATGCGAGCGCCGTGCCACGCATACGGGGAGGGCCTGACGGGGCGGGTGTGCAGCAGGATGCGCGGAACCGCGCGGGTCGTCACAGGGCCGTACCTCCCTCTCCGATCCCCCAGTATAGCACCCTCGCCCCCCGCCTCCCGTCCCGCCGGGGGGGAAACCCCGGGACTTGTGGTGAGTCCACCTTGATTCCCTGGGTTGCCCTGCAGACGGACAGCCCAGGGAATCAATGCAGTCGAACCACCCGCCTCTGTTTTTCTCCTGTGCCGAATTGCATACGATATGCTATAGAAGACAAGAGATGCCGACCTCTGTGCCGACGACGCGTCCCTCCCGCGTCCTCCTTGCCGACCCCAACCCGTCGTCTCAATCGGAGGTCCGGGCGGCCCTCCCCAAGGGCGAATGGACCCTCGAATGCACGGGCACCGGCGAGGGCGCCCTGGAGGCGCTCCGGAAGTCGCCCGCGGACGCCTGCCTTGTGGACCTGGGGCTGGAGGACCTCCCCGGCCTCGATCTCCTGCGCATCCTTCGCGCCGAGTTCCCCCGCATGCCCGTGATCGCCCTCTCCCGCGACAGTTCCATCCAGGAATCCGTGGCTGCCATGCGTCTCGGCGCGGTCGACTATCTCCCCCAGCCCGTGGAATCCTGGCGGCTCTCCGTCTGCCTCCGGAACGCGGTCCAGGGCATGCGCCAGAAGGCGGAGAATGAACAGCTGAGATCCGAGACGCACGCCGATCTTTCCCGGATCCCCATCGACACCATCCTCCAGGACCTCGCGGCCAGCGGCGGCTCGGACCTCCACCTCAAGGTCGGCCGACCGCCCCTGATGCGGATCGCCGGCCACGTGCTCCCGAGCCGCTACCCCGTGATCGAAACCTCCGACATGGAACAGATCCTGAGAAAGACGCTGGGGGCCGAAGCCTTCGAAAACCTGCTCCGCGATTTCGAGGCGGACGTCGCGTACGTCCTCCCGAACGTGGCGCGGTTCCGGGTGAACGCCTCCAAGCGCATGGGCGAGTTCGGTGCCGCCTTCCGGGTAATCCCCATCCAGGTCCCCACCATCGACCAGATGGGGCTCCCCACGATCTTCAAGGACATCGCCAAGGTGCCCCAGGGGATGATCCTCGTCACGGGACCCACCGGCAGCGGGAAGTCCACGACGCTCGCGACCATGGTGGAGCACCTCAACCTCACCGAGGACCTCCACATCGTCACCATCGAGGACCCCGTCGAGTTCGTCTACACCGACAAGAAGTGCGTCATCAACCAGCGGCAGCTCGGGGCCGACATCAAGTCCCTCGACGAGGCCCTCCGCCGCGTGCTCCGGCAGGACCCGGACGTCATCCTGATGGGAGAGATGCGCGACCGGGCGAGCATGGAGTTTGCGATGCACGCCTCCGAGACGGGCCACCTCGTCCTGTCCACCCTCCACACCAACGACGCCAAGCAGACGATCGAACGCATCGTGGACACCTTTCCCCGCGACGCGGAGCGGCAGGTCCGCTCGATGCTCTCGCTGACGCTCTACGCGGTCATCTGCCAGCGGCTCATTCCAAAAGCCGACGGCACGGGGAGCATCGCCGCGGTGGAGATCATGATCAACTCGCCCCAGATCCGCGAGCTGATCAACGAGGGGAAGACCTCACAGATCGAGCGGGCGATGGCCTCCTCGGGCGACTACTACAGGATGCAGACCTTCAACCAGGCGCTCGCGAAACTGGCCATGGAAGGCCTGATCACCCAGGACGCGGCGCTCTCGTCCTCGACGAACCCCGGCGACCTGCGCCTTCTCCTGCGCGGCGTTGGCAGCAGCGCCGCCAGCGCCGCCCGCGAGCAGGAGCCCACGCGCCCCGCCCCGCCGCCGCTGCAGCCGCCCTCTCCCCCCTCGACCCCTGCCCCCGCGCAGCACCAGGTGCCTGTCTCCGAATCGGACACCGCGAGACGGCTTCGCTCGGGCCGCAGCAGCTTTTGAGGCATCGGGCAATGGGCATCAGGCAATAGAATTCGGGGCGCCCGCGTCACTTGTTGCCCGGAGCGGCCTTCGGGAGCCCCAGCGCCAGCGCGGCGGCAGCCCAACTCGTGGCGGCGATCGAGATGTACTGGTCCTTTCCGTGCGGGAAACCGCTCTCGAAGAAGGTCTGGACCGGCTTGCTCCGGGTCGCCACGTGCCAGGAGCCGTCCTCCTTCTGCGACCCCAGCAGGAAGGCCGCCCCCCGGCGGTAGACGGCGTCCTCCGGCTTGAGCCCGCCGTGCTCGAGGAGCGCGACGAGCGCGGAGCCCGTGGCGTAGGCGTCGCCCTCCATCCCGGCGAGTTGCGCCCAGCCTCCGTCCTCGCGCTGCGTCTCGCGCAGTTCCTTCGCGGCCGCCTCCACATCCGCCCCCGCGTACGCCAGGCCCAGCAGCCGGAACACCCGGTCCTCCGTATCCTCCGCCTTCGTCGCCCGCAGCCACGCCAGGGTCCTGGCCTCCTGCTCCGCAGCCTTCGCCTTCTTCTCCTCCGTCCCGTAGACCTGCAGCGCGCGGAGCGAGAGCGCCGTGGCCATGAAGCTCGAGACCTCGAGCGGCGGCCGGTTGGACGGCGGCTTCCAGGACTCCTTCCCCTTGGCGGCGACCAGGAGATAGTCCGCCACCACGGCGGTCGTCGCGTCGGGCTTCCAGCCGCCCCGTTCGAGGGTCCAGAGCCCGTACGCCGCGGTGGCCGCCTTGCCCCCCTGCCCGCGTCCTTCCAGGTACGCCTCGCGGCCGCTCTCGAGCGACTCCGCCGTGAGCTTGAGCATCGCCTCGACCGCCTTCGCGTCCACCGGGACCCCGCGGTCGCGCGCGACGGTCATCGCCAGCAGCGGGAGCGTCTGGTGATGGCACGAGAAGCACTTCCTCTGCCGCGGATACTCGGCGACGCTCCGGTTGACCGGCTCGAGCGCCCGCACGACCGCCTTCCGCACGGCCTCAGGCCTGCCCTGAGCCGGGTCGAAGGGATCCTGCGGGGCTGCCGCCGCCTGGAGGAGGCACGCCGCAAAAAGCAGGGAGTCCATTCGACTATGGTACGGACCGTGACCCGGGCGAAGGTCGGCGATCTCTACGGCGGCGTGGAGCCGGCTCTTTCGACGGGCTCCCAGGCCCCGCCGGACGGCGCCGGCTCGGCGGACGCCCTGCGGACCAGGAGGGCCGACACGACCGGCACCAGCGCATCGCGGACCGTGTACAGCGCGCCGCTCAAGGCCGGGGGATTCGTGGTCACCAGTCCCGTGAACGGGACCTCGCGCCCCCAGGTCCAGACCCCGAGCCAGGTCCCGTAAAGCTCGAGAGCGAGCGAGAGCGCCAGGGTGCTGGCCAGGAGACGCCGCTCCCGCGGCAGCGCGATCATCGCGGTCCCGAGCACCAGGAACAGCGGGACGCCGAACGTGTCGAATCCCGTCGCCGCCGCGACGATCGCGTAGAGTGCGGCGCCGGCGACGATCGCCCACGCCGCGGCCTCGGGCAGTCGTCGCGCCAGGGCCGCCGCCAGCAGGTACATCAGCACGTGCCCGGGCGGCACGAACATCGGCACGTTCCCGAGACGGTAGACGTAGACCTGCCAGCCCATGGAGAGGAAAAGCTCCCCCCCCGTGGCGATCGCGAGACAGGCGATGAGCGCCCGCTGCTCGCGTCGACTCATCCGGCTGGAGAGGTGGAACAGCACGCCCCAGAACGCCGCGCCGATGAGCAGCTGGCCGACGCTCCCGGCCTCCACGTCGGCCAGGAGTCCGACCGCCAGCGTCCCGGCCATGAGGAGGACTTGGGGTCCGCGGATGCGCTCTAGCTGCATGGCATGGTCTCGATGCCCCGGATCATAGCAGTTTCCGGAGGGTAGGGCGATCCATGCAATCGACCCCCTACTTCTTCTGCCCCTTCGGATCGAGCCGCCGGCCGGCCACCGTCAGGTCGTCGATCCACAAGGTCTGCTCGTGGGGCAGCAGGCCGGGCCCGAAATACGGGGTGAGCAGGAACTGGTTGAACTTCATCTTCGGGAAGTCGGTCGACCGCAGGATCGCGTCCGTCCGCTCGACCACCGGCTCGCCGTCGAACCAGGCGCGGACGATCCCGTCGGCATTCGGCACGCCGGCCTTCAGGTCCAGGCTGTTGAGCGTGAACAGCGCCTCGATGCAGTGCCACTGGCCGTCCTTGAACAGCACCTTCTCGCTGTCGTACATCTTCCCGTTGTACCCGCCTTTCAGCGGGCCCTGGGTGAGCCCGTGAGGGGCGTCCTGGTTCTGGATGTCCTGCGCCGCCAGCCGCAGCCGGCCCTCCTGCGGCTCGATGTACACCGTGAGGTGGCTCGCGGCGGGCCCGTGGAACTTGGCGTTCTCGGTCGTCATGAAGTGCATCAGGTGCGGATGGTACGCGCGGCCCGTCCAGCCCCAGTTCTTCGAGAGCCGGATGTGACACTTCAGATACACGGTCTCGCTCGGCTCGAACAGATGCCGCATCCCCGTCGACGACTCGGGCGTCGTTCCGCCCTCCGCCCAGTGATACTCGATGCACCCCTTCCCCGCGAAGGCGCCGGTCCCGGCGATCCGGAGCTTCCCGCCGTCGTACCAGCCGCGCTCCGGGAGCCGCTCGTCCTCGAAGGACTCGCTGAAGAGCGCCTCTCCATCAGCTTTCGGCGCGACCTGCGGCTCGCCCGCGCGCGACAGGAGGATGGCGGGAAGGAGGACTGGAAGGGCCCGCGATAATCCCATGTTCGACCTCCTTCGCATCCAGGCTGAGAGGGTGCCGCCTCGGCACTTGAGGCGACCCCTTCTTCCATCGCCGGCCGGCTCAGGCCCGGAGGACTCGCGCCACCCAATCAGCCGACTCGAAGCGGGTGCGGACCCCGGGCTCCGGGAGCGCCGCCGAGATGGCCCGCGCGGTCGCCCGGGCCTCCGCCGCCAGCGCGTCGCTCCCCTCGAGCGCGAGGAGCGGGCTCGCCACGCCCAGGAAGAGCGTCGGGTCCCCCACCTCCCGCGCCAGCCGGCAGGCTTCGGAGAGATCCGCGACCGCCTCGCGCACCGACCCGGCGAGGACACGGGCCGCCGCACGTGTCCGCAGTCCGATCGCCTCGTACTTGGGGCGGTAGGCCTTCCTCCCTTGCGCGATCGTCTCTTCGGCGAAGCCGGCGGCCGCCTCCCGGTCTCCCCTCGTCAGGGCGAGCTCGGCGCGCAGCGCCGCCAGCCGGAGCCGCCACAACCAGCCGTGCCACCCTCCGGCCCGCGTCACGGATTCGGCCACCTCGCCCAGGAGGGCTTCGGCGCGGCCGACGTCGCCGCGCCTCGTAAAATTGAACAGCAGGTTCAGCCCCGCGCTCACGGCCGGCGGCGCGAAGTCCAGGGACTTCGCGAGGTCCCGCGCCTCCCCGGCGAGGGCCTCCGCCCCGGCGAAATCCCAGACGTCCAGACGCCACCCGGCGGACATGGCGATCAGCCTGGCCGTGAGCGTGCCGATCCCGTGCTCGCGGCCGAAGCGCCGCGCCTCGTCGAACGTCCGCACCGCTTCGCCGTAGTGCCCCCGCCCGGCGAGCGCCAGGGCCTGCTGCTGCAGGCTCAGCAGGATGTTGGTCGCGTCGTGGGTCGCGCGGGACATGGCGACGGCGGCCCGGGCCTCTTCCGTGGCCTCTTTGAGCCGCCCGCGCCAGTAGAGACTCTGGGACCGGAACTGGCGCGCGAGGGTGCATGCGGCACCGACCCGCGCGCCCGCGCGCTCGATGGCCTTCCCGTAGTTCCCGATGGCGTCGTCCAGCCGGCCGTCGGCGCTGTCGGCGACGCCCAGCGCCCCCAGGGCGGTCGCGGCGAGCTCGCTGAGCCCCAGTCGGTCGGCGATCGCGAGCGACTCCGCGGCAGAAGAGCGCGCCCGCGCGGAGTCGAGGAGCCAGAAGGAGGTGATCGCGAGCTGGCCCAGCACCTCGGCCCGCGCCTCGTCCTCGCCGGGTCCGGCGTGGGACAGCGCCGCCTCCAGCGCGACGCGGGCGTCCTTCCACGCCCCGAGCGCCGCCAGCGCGGCGCCCCGCTGGGTGTGGAGCCTCCGGAGCACCTCGCGCGCCCCCGCCCGTTCGGCGATCCCCACGGCCCGCTGGAGGAGCGCCGCCTCCTCGGCGCGAGCCGCGGCCCGGCGGGCCACGTCGGCCGCTTCCTGCAGCGCCCGCAGGGCGCGGTCGTCCTGGCCCGCCTCCAGCGCATGGTGGGCCAGCATGCCGGCCAGCTCGGAGGACCTTTCCTTCCCGGCCTCGGCGATCCAGTCGGCCAGCCGCCCGTGGAGCGCGCGCCTTTCCGAGCGCGGGAGCGTAGCGTAGGCCTCGTCGCGGATGAGCGCGTGCTTGAACGCATACTGTCGCTGGGCCGGGATGAGGGAACGCTCTCCGGCGCGGACCAGGTCGCGCTCGGCCAGGGCCTCGAGCAGGACCCGCGCGTCCTCCCCGACGCCGAGGGCGCGGAGCCCGCCCTCCCAGAAGGACTCTCCCATCACCGACGCCATCCGGATCGTCTCGCGCTCGCGGACCGGCAGGCCGTCCAGGCGCGCCGCGATCAGCGCACGCAGCGCGGTCGGCGCGGCGTCCAGGGTGCCGCGCTCGGCCGCGGTCGCCACCAGCTCCTCCGTGAAAAGGGGATTCCCTCCCGCGGCGCGGACCACGTTTTCCGCCAGATGCAGGGCACCCGGATGCTCCCGCAGCAGGGTTTCCACCAGGGTGCGGCGCGATCCCTCGTCGAGGGGCTCCAGGGAGACGGAGGTCGCCCCGCGCAGGCCCCCTCCCCAGCCCGTCCGGCGCTGGAGGAGTTCGGGGCGCGCCTGGACATACACGCACAAGGCCACCTCGCGCGCCCGCGACGCGACGGATTCGACGAGATCGAAGAGGGCGGCGTCGGCCAGGTGGAGGTCGTCAAGGATCAAACAGAGGGGGCGGCGGCGGGCGAGCGCCTCCAGGAAGTGGCGGGCGGAGACGTGCAGGATCCGCTGGTCCGGAAGGCCGGCCTCGCGGTCCGACGGGCGGTCGAGACCGGCCAGGAGGGCGAGCTGCCGCGCGATCTCGGGGGCCTCTGCGGTCTCCATGACGCCGGCCGCGAGGTCCGAAAGTTTGCGCCGGGCCAGGTCGGCGGGGTCGTCGTCCCCGATGCCCGCGGCCTCGCGGAGCGCCATGGCCAGGGCCCCGTAGCCCAGCGTCTCCCCGAACGGCAGGCAGCGGCCGTGCAGGACGGTGGCCTCCGCGGCGATCCGGGCCTCGAACTCCGCGGTCAGCCGGGACTTCCCGATCCCGGGGTCGCCGAGGACCGTGACGAGCTGCGGCTTCACTTCGCGCGTCACCCTGGCCCACACGCCCAGGAGCAGCTCCAGCTCCGCCCGGCGGCCCACCAGCGCGCCGCCCCCGATCCGGCGCGTCCCGGGTTGCCGCGCCGCCCCGAGGGCCTCCCACGCGCGCACCGGCGCCTGCTTGCCCTTCATCGTGAGGGGCGCGAGTTCGCGGTAGCGGACCGCCCGGCGCGTGGCGCGCTCGGTCTCTTCGCCGACCAGCACCGTCCCGCGTGCGGCGGAGCTCATGAGGCGGGCCCCCGTGTTGACCGTGTCGCCCATCACCGTCCAGGTACGCTGGCCCTCGGGCCCCACCGAGCCCGCCATGACCTCGCCGGTGTTGACGCCCACGTGGGCGCTGATGGGGACCTCGAACGAGGCCCCTTCGTTCAAGGAGCAGTCGCGGATCTCCAGCGCGGCGCGCACGGCGCGCTCGGCGTCGTCTTCGTGGGCGACCGGGGCGCCGAACACCGCGAGCACGGCGTCGCCCATCAGGTTCACGACGGTGCCGCCATAGCGCCGCACGATCTCGCTCATGCGGCCGGTGCAGTGCGCGGCGATCTGCTTGACGTCCTCCGGATCCATCCGCTCGGACATCGCGGTGAAGCCGGAGAGGTCGGCGAAGAGGACCGAGGCCCAGCGGCGCTCCTCGCCGCCCCCCACCCGCGCCATCGGAGTGTCGAGCTTGGCCCCGCACGATCCGCAGAAGCGGTTGACGGGAGGATTCCATCCGCCGCAGGAGGCGCACGTGACATTCATGGCATTCTCGGGGGCCCCCAAAGATAGCACACGCCGGGCTATTCGGGCGGCAGCCGGTAGAGCGTCAGGCGGCCGTTCGAGATGCCGACGGCACTTTTCCCGTCGGGGGCCGGCAGGAACGCGCTCTCGAGGGGCCCCGTTCGGAGGCCGCTGGCGGAACGGCTCCCGATGGACGGGTAGCTCAGGATCTTCCGGGTCGCGACGTTGATCAGAAGGACCCGATCGTAGCCCCGCCCGTGGATGCCGTAGTGTGCGTAGACGCCGCCATGGGCGAACACCCAGTTCCCGCACACGGCCAGGATCTCGAGGGAATCACTCACCAGCACGTCCCCCGAATCCGTCGGAAAGCGGGACTTCGGATAATCCTCCATCGCGGCGCGGTAGAGCTCGCGATAGGGCTCCGTCACGTCGATCGCATCCTTCCGGTCCGCCAACTCCACGGCCGCTTCCTTGTGGCCGACAAGCTCGGGCAGTTTCTCGTAGGGCTGGTACGTCGTCCGCTTCTTGACCGCCTCCGCGTCCAGATCGTTCAGGGCCAGCTTGACCTTGGCGGGCGCGCCGGCCCCCTCCTTTCGGCCGGGCATCGGCTTGCCGGGAACGACCGCCTTCAATTTCAGGTCCCAGGCCACCGCCTCCCTCGGATCGAGATCCTCGTTCGGCCCGTACTGGGCCACGTAGACGGTGCCCAGATCGTTCTCCGCGCCGAGAACGCCCAGCGACCAGCGGAACCCGTTTGATTTCTTCCCGGTCTTCTGCGGCCGGATCAGGGGGACCATTCCGAGCGAGTCCGCCTTTCCGCCAGCGATGTCCACGGCCCTGATCTCGCCCGCGGCTTCCTTGTCCTTGGGCTGTACGGCGTAAACGAAGTGCCGCCCGTCCGGAGTGAACGCGCCTCCGGTGTACGCGATCTCGCCCAGATCCACGGGCTTGCTCGTGTCGCCCGGGGCGGCCGCTTGCAACAAGACAAGGCACAAGACCCCGACGTTCATGCCAGGCTCCCTTTTGCAAGCGCTTGGACTCTTCCCGTTCCAGGAATCCGCGGGCTTTCCCGGTGATCCCCGTGTGCACCCGGAGTGGACGCCAAGTCAGCATCCGCACGCGCACTCAATATACAACCTCAGAACCGGCCCGAGTGGCTGCTAAAGAGGCTCCGATAGCCGCGACCTACCTCACGATCTCCTGAAGCGGGCCGATCCAGAGCGCGCCGTCGCGCACCCGGTAGTAGAGGCCGTTCGAAGACAGGCCCTGGTCGAGGATCTCGGAGACCTTGCCCTCCGCCGCCGCCGTCCCGCCCATCACGTCGCCCAGCAGCTTCACGCGGAGATCGAGGTCGCGCTCCAGCCACGCCGCGAAGCTCTGAAACTTGCCTTCCGATACCTTCCCGCCCTGGGAGAGCTTCCAGCGCACGAGAGCGTCGCCCTGCGGCGCCTTCGGGCCGACCGCCGCCAGCACCTCCTTCACCGTCACCGGCCGGAAGGCCGCCTGCGCGACCTCCGCC
>JAHFOZ010000067.1 GCA_023261405.1 Planctomycetota bacterium | reverse complement strand
CCTTCCCGTCGGCCGTGGTCACCACGGCGCGCAGGACGTAGTCCCCCGCGATGCCGGGCGCCGGCACGGAGACGTCGGGCTTCGTCACGTCGCCGATCTTCTTCCATTCCTTCCCGTCGAAGAACTCAAGGCGGACCTCCTTCGCGGTGGCGAAGATCCCCTTGGGCTCGATGAGCACCCGCAGGAGCTGCGAGGCGGCGACGCTGGGGTTGGCGATGACCTGGACCTTCTCCACCCCGCTGACCGTGTCGAACATCACGGCGTTCGAGTAGAGCAGGCGCTGCATGGAATCCGTGGCCCGGACCCGGAGGTGATAGCGTCCATCCTTCTCCGGCATCGTGACCCGCAGCGAAGGGGTGTGCATCGTGGCGAGGTGAACCCAGGTCTTGGCCCCGTCCCGGGAGAGTTCCAGCGCGGCCTCCCGGATGATCTTGTCCGACGAGACCCAGAGGACCATGACGCTCGTTCCGGCCACGTAATGACGCCCCTCGTCAATCCCCCGCAGGGCCAGGCTGGGGAGCGGCACCTCGCCCGGATCGAAGTCCTCGGTGGTTTCCTCGGCCTCGTTGCCGGCCTCGTCGATGGCGGTGAGGCGGATGCGGTAATGCTTCCCGGTATGGAACCAGGGCCGCAGGTCCCGCCGCCCGGTGTTCTGATCACGGGGCACGACGCCGGTCTTCGGGTCGGGGACTGCGCCGGCATTCTGATCCCGGGCCACGGCGGAGAACCAGGTCTTCCCGTTGTCCGACGAGTACTCGATCCTTACGGCGATCTTCTCGGGCGGCGAGTAGGCGTCGGTGGCCAGCCACTCCACTTCCCAACTGCTGTTGATGAACGCCTTCTTGCCGCCGGGGGTCATGGCGCTCCTGATCCTGATCTCGGGTTTCCCCTGATCGAATCCGATGAAGAAATCCGGCTTGGGGTTCTTCTCGAAGTCCCCGGAGAGATGCCCCGCGGCGTCCGCGGCGATGAGGAGGAATCCCCAGGGCCCCTCGCTCGGGACGCCGGCCTCCATCGACCCTTCCGCGTTCTTCGTCTCCGCGAGCAGCTTGTAGGGTTCCTTCCCGCCCGTCTTGCGCCCGTAGAGCATCACGCGGTCGATGCCCGAGGTCAGATCAGCGGCCTTGTATTTCAGCGCGACCTGCGTGGACCTCACGACCGCGGGGAGGGCCTCCACGAGCGCCACCGTGGGCAAATCGGAGTCGATCGTGAACGGCCGCTCCGACTCCGCCGTTGCCTTGCTCCCGAACGCATCCGACACGACCAGCTTGATGCGGTGCCTGGAACCGAGCGAGGGCGGCACCGTCCAGCGGTGGGAGCCCTTCGTGGGATCGATGTTGGCGGCCACGACGTTCCACGTCCCGCCGCCGTCGGGCGAGTGATAGATGTTGAGCCCGCGCAGGTCCGGGTTCGGCTCCACCATCTTCCACAGGATGTCCGCGACCGCGCCGGCCATCGCGTAGCCGCCGCCGGAGAACGTCTCGAGGCTGATCTGGGGCGGGGTGGCGTCGATCCGGAGCTGGAGCTGCGGCTCCACGCCCTCCTCGGGGGCTTTCTGCACGAAGTCGCTCTTCAGGCCCGACTCCGTGGCGCAGGTCACGGTGATCCCGTATTTCCCGTCCGCCTTGGCGAAGCTCATGGGCGACGCCGCGTCCGGATCATCGCCGTACTTGAGCCACTCCTTCATGCCCTCGGGCCGGTAGTAGAGCGTGACCCGCTTGATGGGCGCGCTCCCCTTGTTCTTGATCTCGTAGTTGATCTGCACGGTGTTGGAGCTCGACCCGTCGGGAGAGATGGCGCGGGCCTCGGGCACGGCGTCGTCGATCCCGAACCGCTCGCTCACGACCTCGCGCACGTTTCCTGCGAAATCCGTGGCGGCGATCCTGAACCGGTAGTCCGTCCCGGCCGTCTTCGGCGGGGCCCACTTGTACAGGCCGTCGTTCTTCACGCCGCGGGCGATCTCCTTCCAGGTCTTCCCGGCGTCGTCGGAGTAGGAGAGCGTGATGCCGTTGGCCGGCATATCGATGTTGTCCACGGCCGACCACAGCACGTCCACCGGCACGCCGGCGTGATATCCGCCCGCCTTCGGCGAAAGGAGCTTCACCTCGGGCTTCGTGCGGTCGAGCGTGAGCGTCCACTGGGCCCCCATGCCAGGCGCGGGCACCGGGTTCGCGTTGCCCATCTTGTCCTCGGCAACCAGGCGCAACCCCACCACGCCGTCCAGGTCGGTGAAGAGGAAGGGCGACTGGAGGTCCTCGTCGTCCCCGTAATGCTTCCACGTGACGCCCTGGTCGCGCGTGACGTAGAGGCTCACGCGCTTGAGGCCCGAGCCCCCGGCGTCCGTGCCGGTCCACTCGATCCGCACGGGGACCTCGTTGGCCGCCGCGGGTCCGCTGATCTTGAGGTCGGGGGGAAGGCCATCCACCATGAAATCGTTATCGGAGGCGTCCTGCCCGATGTTCCCCGCGAGGTCGCGCGCGATGACGCGGATGCGGAAGCGGGCGCTCGCCGCCTGGCCGATGTCCCAGTGGTACTGTCCCGAGTTCGGGAGGTCCTTGGCGAGGGCGGCCCAGACGCCGCCGCCCTCGGTGGCCTCGATGCGGATTCCGGCGGGGGCGAGGTTCGCGTCCTCGACGGCCCAGCGGATCACCGTGGAGCGGCCCGCGCCGAACATCTCGCCGCCGTTGGGGGCGAGGACCTCGACGACGGGCGCCGCGGTGTCCACCACGACGGAGCGGTCGGGCTTGTCGCCGGACTTCGGGGTGGTCTCGCGCCGGCCGTCGGCGCCCACGGGGACGATGATGAACCCGTAGCGGCCGTCCCTGGGGGCGAGGAATCCGGCCTTCTCGCGGCCGGGCTCGCTCTCGCCCTGGTTGGTCCAGTTCTGGCCGCCGTCGGCCGTGACCCAGAACTCGGCCTTCTTCCCGGCGAGCTTCTGCGGGTCAAGGAGGACTTCGACGTTCCGGCGCGCGACGTAGTCCTCGCGCGAGGCCTGGGCGGGCTCGGCGACCGGGGCCGGCGGGACGGGCGGCGCGGGGGCCGGCTTCTCCTGCACGGGGGCCGGGGCGGGGGGCTTCTCCCCCTCGACTTTGCTCGGGGCAAGCTGGGGGGCGTCCATCATCATGGGTCCGGGCGTGAGGGGCGCGCAGCCGGCCATGACAAGAATGAGCGTGGAGAGGAGGGCGGAGGCATGGGTGACGAGGTGATCGGCGGAGGGTCCCCGCTTGGGGTTCATAAGTTCCTCTTCACATACTCACGCGCGTTCAGGAAGAATTTGAGACCGTCCGGGCGGATGTCGCTGCCCCTCCTCGTCCACTGCGGATGGTTCACCGCATCCTGGAACCGCTCCGGATGCGGCATGAGGCCAAGGACCCTTCCCGTGGGGTCGCAGATCCCGGCGACGCTCGAGAGGGAGCCGTTGGGGTTCCAGGGGTAGCCGGCTTCGCGGTCCTCGGGGCCTACATACTTGAGGACCAGCTGCCCCCCCTGCTCCCATCGGCGCAACACCTCGGAGTCGCGCGGGAGGAACTTCCCCTCGCCATGGGCGACGGGAAGCTCTATGACCTCCTCCATCTTTAAGAATTCGGACTTCGTGGAGGAAACCTTGAGGCGAATCCAGCGGTCTTCGTACTTTCCGGAGTCGTTGTTCGCGAGCGTGAGAAGCGAAGAGTCGGAGTCGAGCGGGTCGGGGAGGAGCCCGGCCTTCACGAGGATCTGGAACCCGTTGCAGATCCCGAGCACGAGCTTGCCGGCCCGGACGAAGTCCCGGAGCTGCGGCATGAGCTTCATCTTCAGTTCATTGGCGAGCACCTTTCCCGCGCCGAGGTCGTCCCCGTACGAGAACCCTCCCGGCACGATCAGGAACTGGTACTCCTTCAACAGCACGGGTTTTTCGAAGAAGCGGTTGACGTGCAGCACGTCGGTGCGGAACCCGACCTTCTCGCACGCGGCGCGGCTCTCCTGCTCGCAGTTGATCCCCGCGGCGCGCAGGACGATCGCCCGGGCCTCGCTCATTTCGCCCCCTTCGGCGGAGGGAAGCTCCTACGGTGGAGCTCGTACACCCGCTTGAGTTCCTTGATGGGCTCGGCGTGGTCGTCCACGCGGACGTCCCGGTAGCGGTCGTTGAGCCCGGCGTAGCCCCAGCCTTCACGAACGATGAGCAGCGCGGCGGACTGCATCCCCCGGACGTCGCCCCCCGCGTCCTGGCCGGCCTGCAGAGCGGCGATCAGGCGCTCGCCCAGATCGCCCGTCGACTCCTTCCAGGCCTTCGCCATGTTCTTGACCACGTCCTCGCCCGCGAGGATGTTCCCCTGCGCGCAGAAGTTCTCGCCGCTCACTCCTCCGGCCCAGGCCAGGCACTCCTTGCCGGTGAAGGTGGCCGAGCGCCCCTTCGCATCGACGATGCCCGCCTGGCGGCGCTCCTTCCCCGGGTCCGCCTCGAGGAGTTTCGCGAGAACCTCGTCAGGCTTCACGCCCTTCTCAATCATTTCGAGCCCCCTGGGGCCAAAGGTGGTGTTCGCGTAGGATTGCGTGGCGACCGCCCCCACCCCGGCCTTCGCCCACGGCACGACGGCGCCCACGGCGATGAACTTCGACTGGACGGCGATGCCGAGCTGTTGCGTGGCCGGATCGTATGCCACGATGGAGAAGGTCGAGACAACCGTGACTTCTTCCGAGGGCCGCGCCGCGGCGCACCCGGCGAGGAGCAGGAGCGCGAACGCCCTTACCATCGGAGCGGCCTCTGCCAGGCTTCCTTGAGGTCGGCGATCGTTTCATCGATGAGCGTCTGTCCGTTGCAGCCCTTTACGACAAACCTCGGGTCGAGCGTCACCTTGCCCACTTGCATGAAGGGAACGCCCATTCCCTTGAGCAAGGAGATGAAGCCCCAGCTGGGGTCTGGCGAAGCCTCGACCAGAAAGCGCGACGGGCTCTCCGAGAAGAGCAGGACGTCATCGCGGTCGAAGGGCAACTTCGGTCGAGCGGGAGTGTCCTTCAACTCCAGCATCACGCCCCATCCTCCGGCGAACGCCATTTCCGCCGCCGCGACAGCCAATCCGCCCTCCGAGAGATCGTGGGCTGCACGCACGTAGCCGGACCGGATGGCCGCCGCCATGGCCTGGAGAACTTTCTTCCCGGCCGGGAGGTCAACCTTCGGGACGTGGCCTCCGGAGACTCCGTTGACGAGGTGGTAGTGCGAGCCGCCCAGTTCATTCCGCGTGTCACCGACCAGGAGGAGGAGCATCCCGGGCTCCTTCGCATCCATCGTCACGCACTTCCGCACGTCCTCGACGATCGAGATCGCCGAGACGAGGAGCGAGTGGGGAATGACGACCGTCTTCCCGCCGACGCGGAACTCGTTGTTGAGGCTGTCCTTTCCGGAGATGAACGGAGTGCCGTAGGCCACCGCGACGTCGTGGCAGGCCTGCGCGGCCTCGACGAGGGCGCCCAGATTCTCCGGGTTGTCGGGGTTCCCCCACGAGAAGTTGTCGAGGATCGCCGTGCGTGCCGGGTCGCCGCCCACGGCCACCACGTTGCGGAGGGCCTCGTCGATGGCGTTGGCGGCCATGTCGTACGCCGAGAGGTCGCCGTAGCGGGGGTTCATCCCGCAGCCGATCGCGATCCCCTTGTAGTGGGAGAGGACGGGGCGCACCACGGCGGCGTCGCTCGGCCCGTCGTTGGCCGCGCCCGTGAGCGGCTTCACGACGCTGCCGCCCTGCACCTCGTGGTCGTACTGCCGGATGATCCACTCCTTGGAGCAGACGTTCCAGCTCGAGAGGATCTTCTTCAGGTCCTCGCCGTAGGATGCCTTCTCCGGAAGATCCAGCTCCCGGACCGGGGGCGGCGTGTAGGTCGCCTCGCGCTCGAATTTCGGGAGGCCGTCGTGGAGGAAGGCCATGTCGATTGCCCCGACCGCCTTCCCCTTGTAGCGGAGCCGGAGCGTCCCGTCGCCGGTGAAGCGGCCGATCACGGTGGCCTCGACGTCCTCGGCGGCAAAGACGGCGAGGAGTTCCTCTCGCTTCTCCGGTGGGACGGCGATCACCATGCGCTCCTGCGCCTCGCTGATCCAGATCTCCGAGTAGGAGAGGCCCTCGTACTTCAGGGGCACGAGGTCCAGGTCCACCTCGGCGCCGGTCTTCTCGCCCATCTCGCCCACCGCGCTCGAGAGCCCGCCCGCGCCGCAGTCGGTGATGGCGCGGTAGAGCCCGCGGTCGCGCGCCTGGAGCACCGTGTCGAGCACGCGCTTCTCGACGATGGCGTTCCCGATCTGGACGGCGCCGCTCGAGACGGTCTCGGACTTGTCGTGGAGCTCGACCGAGGAGAACGTGGCACCGTGGATGCCGTCGCGACCGGTGCGGCCGCCCACGACGACCGCCAGGTCCCCCGCCCGGACCTCCTTGAACGACATCTCCTTCGGCAGGATCCCGACGGTGCCGGCGTAGACCAGGGGGTTCCCCGTGTAGCGCTCGTCGAAGAAGACCGCGCCGTTCACCGTGGGGATGCCCATGCGGTTCCCGTAGTCGCGCACGCCGGACATGACGCCCTTGAGGAGACGGCGGGGATGGATCGTGCCAGGCGGGATCTCCCGGGCGTCCGGGAGGCCGACGCAGAACACGTCGGTCGAGCAAACCGGCTTCGCCCCCAGGCCGCAGCCGAGGATGTCGCGGATCACGCCGCCAAGCCCGGTGTTCGCGCCGCCGTAGGGCTCGATGGCGCTCGGGTGGTTGTGGGTCTCGACCTTGAAGCAGACGTTGTGCGTCTCATCAAACTCGATGATGCCGGCGTTGTCCTTGAAGACGCTGACGCACCAGGGGGCGGCGATGGCCTGGGTGGCCTTCGCGATGGTGGACTTGAGCAGGTTGGAGATCGTCCGGCCCCTGTAGCGGATCTCCCCGGTGAAGGTCTTGTGCTTGCAGTGCTCGCTCCAGGTCTGGGCGACGGACTCCAGCTCGACGTCCGTGGGCTCGCGGCCCTCCTTACGGAAGTAGTCGCGGACCGCGTGGAACTCCTTCAGCGTGAAGTGGAGTCCCATACGGCGGCTGAGCTTCAGGAGATCGTCGTCGGAAACCTCGAGGATGGGGACGCGGACGAGCGTGAAGGCATAAGGGGAGCCGAGGTCGATACGGGCGAAAGCCCGCTCGCCCACGGAGACCTCCTCGATGGCCTCGTTGGCGAGCACGCGGGCGGCGGCGTCGCGCAGCCGGGCGTCCGGCTCCCCGCACTGCACGAGGTAGCGGAGGCCCGTGCGGATGCACCGGGCGCGCAGGCCCAGGTCCCCCACGGCCTTGAGGGCGCTGGCCTCGACGGGGTCCATCACGCCGGGCTTCTTGAAGACGAGGACGGAGCGGAAGCCGGCGGGGACGGGGGGAGGCTCCGTGGCGGGGACGACGGTGGAGGTCTGCGCCACGGGGTCCTGCAGGAGTTCGCGGGCCACCCGGTCCGCGGCGGCGCGGTCGAGATCGCCCTCGAGGAGGTAGACCTGGGCGGCGAGGACGCGGGAGAGGCCCTGGAGACCGGCTTCCTGGAGGGCGGACAGGGCGCCGCGGGCGATCCCGTCGACCAGCCCCTCCTTCGTCGCGACGTCCACGCGCCAGATCATGCGTCTCCCCCGGGTGGGCGCCCTTATAGCAAAGGCCCGGAGGGGAGTCAACAGGCCGCGCCGGGGGATCCGCTGCCTCGATTTCGCGCGATTTCAGGGTTTTCGCTTGAACTGACGATATCCTGCGGCCATAATTTTCTGTTCCGAATGATGGGCAAATGTATCCAGGGCTACCAGATCGTCGACAAGATCAAGGACGGGAGCGTCGGGACGGTTTGGCGGGCGGTGAACACGAAGGGGCAGCTCTTCGCGCTCAAGATCCTCTCGGAGAAGAACGCCCAGCGCCCGCGCAAGGTCAGGCAGTTCAAGCACGAGGCGCTCCTCACCCGGAAGCTGGACCACCGCAACATCATCAAGGTCTTCGAATACCACGACGTGAACCCCCCGTTCTTCACGATGGAGTTCTTCGACAGCGAGAATCTCAAGTATGCCATGTGGCACCAGCCGGAGCGGGTGCATAAGTACGAGTTCCCGATCCTCCGGCAGATCGCGGAGGCGCTGGCCTACATCCATGCCCAGGGCATCATCCACAAGGACATCAAGCCCGAGAACGTGCTGATCTCGGACAAGACCGAGGTGAAGCTGATCGACTTCTCGCTCGGGCAGACGAAGATGGACCGCTTCCTGCAATTCGCGCGGCGCACGGAGGGGACGCCCCTCTACATGGCGCCCGAGCAGGTCCAGGGGCTCAAGTGCGACGAGCGCTCCGATATCTACTCCTTCGGGGTGATGATGTACGAGCTCCTCGCGAAGCGCCCCCCGTTCCTGGGGACGACCGAGACCGCGCTCTTGGAGAAGCACGTGAAGGAGCCCGCGCCGCCGATCCGGAACTTTGTGAAGACCCTCTCCCCCGACCTGGAGGCCTTCCTCGCGAAGCTCCTGTCCAAGAAACGGGAGGACCGCTGCGCGGACATGACCACCGTGATCTGCGAACTGAGCCGCTGGGAGAAGCGGGATACCGTGATCCGCCTCCGCCAAGTGGAGCCCGCGCGTCCGCGCGAGAAGTCGGGTCGTTAGACGATGGGAGACACGTCCGTCGACCGCGACTTCGAGAAGCCGATCCTTGAGATCGAGAAGCGGATCGAGGAGCTCGAGGCCTTCTCCCAGAAGGCGGGGGTGGACCTCTCGAGCGAGATCGAGAAGCTCCGGGCCCGGGCCAACGAGCAGAAGCGCGAGATCTTCGCCCGGCTGAACGCCTGGCAGAGGGTGCTCCTCGCCCGGGACCCCAACCGCCCCGACAGCACGGACTACCTCACCCTCGTCTTCGAGGACTTCCTGGAGCTGCACGGCGACCGCGCCGTGGGGGACGACGGGGCGATGCTCACGGGACTCTGCCGCGTAGGCGGCTTCCGCGTGATGCTGGTGGCCCAGCGCAAGGGGAAGAGCACCAAGGAGCGCGTGGCCTGCAACTTCGGGAGCCCGCACCCGGAGGGCTACCGCAAGGCCATGGAGAAGATGCGCCTGGCGGAGAAGTTCCGTATCCCCGTGGTGACCCTCGTGAACACGCCGGGCGCGTACCCGGGGATCGGCGCCGAGGAGCGCGGGCAGGCCTTCATCATCGCCAAGAACCTCCTGGAGATGTCGCGCCTGCGCACGCCGATCCTCTCGGTCGTCATCGGCGAGGGCGGCTCCGGCGGCGCGCTGGGGATCTGCGTGGCGGACCGGCTGATGATCCTGCAGAACGCCTACCTCTCGGTGATCTCTCCGGAAGGATGTGCGGCGATCCTCTGGCGGGACGCGTCCAAGGCCCCCCAGGCGGCGGAGCTGCTCCGCCTCACCCCCAACGAACTCAAGGAGCTGGGCGTCGTGGACGACATCCTGCCCGAGCCCCTGGGCGGCGCGCACCGGAACCCCAAGGAGATGGGGGACACGCTCAAGGCGGCGCTCGTGCGCGCGCTCGACGAAGCGGTCGCGCTTCCCCTCGACCAGCTCCTCGAGAAGCGCTACGAGAAGTACCGCCGCATCGGCTACTTCCTCGAGAGCGAACAGCGCCGGCTCGTGGCCTCGGGCGCCCCCCCGGGCGGGCCCTGAGGCGCCCCACCCCGGAGGAAACAGAGGGCACGGAGAATCAAAGCGTCGGAGTCTCGAGGCGTGCCCCGATGGGTCCTCTCCGCTCGCCCGGTGCTCCTCTGCGGAGACGGCCCCCGCCCCTCACGCCCCCGAAGTCGGCTCGGCTCCCGGCGGGATCACACGCCCCTCCGCCTCGCCGCGGAGGAAGCGCCAGTAGAGGGCGCTGCCGGCCACATAGAACACGATCGTCACCAGCATGACGGTCGTGAAGCCGTCGAGCATGAAGGGGGCGTGCTCGATCATCCTCCCGCCCGCCCAGGTGGCGACGACCCAGGCGAGCTTGTTGGCGGTCTGCCGGAGCCCGCTCATGCGCGCCCGCTGCCCGGGGTTCATCACCTCCATCATGAAGTTGGTGCTCACCGGGTGCACCATGTTCATGCAGGCGTGGCGGAGGAGGAAGGTGGCCACCGCGAAAGGGAGGGACGTCGTGAAGGCCAGCGCGAGGAAGAAGGGGATCGACGCCAGCTGGAAGCAGACGATCGTGCGGACCGCCCCCAGGCGGCGGGCCAGCAGCGGCGCCATGAGGAAGGCCCCCATCATGAGCGCCTGCGCGAAGGAGTAGTAGAGGCCGATGGTGCCCGCGGGGACGCCGAATCGGACGTTGAAGTACAGGTTGATAAACGGAATGGTGAGGCCCGCGCCCAGGCCGAAGAGCAGTTCCGGCACGCAGAACCTCGCCGCGGTGGACCAGTCGAAGGGCGCCTCCTTCCGGGGCGCGGGCTCCGGCGGCGTCTCCCGGACGGCCATGAGCGGCAGCCACGCCACCAGCGTGATCCCCGCGGCCACCCAAAGCATGTCCCGATAGGCCCCGAGGATCTCGCCCCAGGCGAGGGCCCCCGCCTTCATCCCCAGGGTCGCCAGCAGCCCGGCGGCGGGACTGAGGGCGGTGCTCACGCCGAAGAGATAGGGTCTCTCTTCCCCCTCCGAGTGGCGCATGAAGAACGGCGCGGAGCTCACCTCCAGGAGCGCGGACCCCAGGCCGGAAAGGAAGCACATCGCCAGCACGAGGGGTCTCTCCCGGACCCAGGCCACTCCCGCCAGCCCCCCCGCCAGGGCCGCCACCGCCGCGAGCTGGAACGGGCGGAGACGGCGGCGGTCCATGAGCGGCGGCAGGAGGAGGACGACCAGCGCCATGCCGGCGGCGGACACGGAAAGCGTCTGCCCGATCTCAGACTCGGAAAACCCCGCCTTCTTGAGGTAGAGGCCGCGCAGGACCCACACGGCGGACTGCCCCACGCCGTAGAAGGCCTCGGCCATGAGGAAGAGCCGCGAGGGACGGGAGAACCGGGAAACCTGGAACAGGTAGTCGCGAAACACGGGACTACGTGAGTCCCGGTGGAAACGCGGGCAGGATCTTAACCACCCAGGCACCCGGACGCCAGGGGGGAATCCGGTGTTGTCATGTCCTGGTGGTGAAATCGACGCTCGCGAATCACGGCGGACACGCTCAGCAGCCCCGCGGGGCGCTCACTTCGTCTCCGGCGGAGCCGGGGCCGCCCCGCCCAGCAACTGCTCCACCCGTTCCACCAGCTCCGCGGCCTTGAACGGCTTGGACATGAAGGCGTCCGCCTTGGACTTCTCCTTCCAGTACTCGTCGCTCTTCCCGGTGTCCCGCGTCACCGCGGTGAGCATGAGGATGGGGATGTGCTTCGAGCGGGCGTCCGCCTTCAGCTCCGAGCACACCTCGAAGCCCGACTTGCGCGGGAGCATGGCATCCAGGAGCACGAGATCCGGCAGCACCGCGAAGGCCTTCTCCAGGGCCTCCACCCCGTCCGCCGCCTCGACGACCTCGTATCCTCGGCCCTTCAGGAGGAAGCCGACGATCTCCCGGATGTTCCGGGTGTCTTCCACGATGAGAATCTTGCGGGCCACCGGACGAATTATAGGCGCGCGCGCCTCTCCTGTACAGCCGCGGGCCGATAATTGCTTGACCGCTGATGCATCCCCGCCTAGACTCGCCGCCGCATGAGCGCCGCCGCCCTCAGGACGCCCCTCCACGACGCCCACGTCCGGCTCGGCGGCCGCATGGTCGATTTTCATGGCTGGATCATGCCGATCCAGTACGCCGGCATCCTGGAGGAGCACGCCGCGGTTCGTACGACGGCAGGGCTCTTCGACCTCTCGCACATGGGCCGCGTGCGCGTCCAGGGGCGGGACCGCCGCGCCTTCCTACAGAAAATCCTCACCATCGACGTGGACAAGGTCCCGGCGGGAAAGTGCCGGTACACCTTCCTCCTCAACGAGCGCGGAACGATCATCGACGACCTCATCTTCTACGCGGACGCCGAGGACGACCTGCTGGTGGTGAACGCCTCCAACCGCGAGGAGGACCTCGAGTGGATGCGGAAGCACCTCTCGGGCGACGCGCGCCTCGTGGACCAGACCGCGGAGGTGGCGCTGCTGGCCGTCCAGGGACCGGACGCGCTCCACCGCGTGCGGACGACGCTGGGCGTCGACCCGGGCGGGCTCGGCTACTACGCCTTCGGGAGGTTCGGGGACTATTTCATCTCCCGGACGGGCTACACCGGTGAAGACGGATTCGAGATCTTCCTTCCGGCCGCGCGCGCCGTTGACCTCTGGGACCGGCTCATTTCCGCCGGGACGCCCCCCGTCGGCCTCGGCGCACGCGATACGCTCCGCACCGAGGCGGCCATGCCGCTCTACGGCAACGAACTGGACGACACCATCACGCCCGTAGACGCGGGACTGGAGTTCGCGCTCGAGATGGGGAAATCCCCCTTTCTGGGCCAGGAGGCGCTCCGCGGGCACGCGGCCCCTCCGCGCAAGCGCGTGGGCCTCCTCCTGGAGTCCCGTCGCATCGCCCGCCACGGCTACGAGGTCTACGCCGGCGGGAAGGAGTCCGGCCTCATCACCAGCGGCACGTTCAGCCACACGCTCGACCGGTCGATCGCGATGGCGTACCTCTCGCGGGACCTCGCGGCGCCCGGCACCCCGGTCGAGGTGGATATCCGCGGCCGGCAGGAGAAGGCGGCCGTCTGCAAGCTCCCCTTCTATCGCCGTAAAAAAACTTGACACCCTTTCGCGCGCGAGTAATTTAGGGCCACCCAGAGGAGAAAGACGGGATGAGGCCGGACGACATCAAGTACACCGAGACCCACGAGTGGGTCCGCTACAGCGACAAGAGGAAGGAAGCCGTGATCGGAATCACGGACTTCGCCGTGAAGCAGCTCTCGGATCTCGTTCATATCGACCTCCCCAAGGCCGGCGACTCTCTGGAGCGGGGCGCCCCCTTCGGCGAGATCGAGTCCGTCAAGACGGTGGCCGACCTCGTGGCGCCCGTCTCCGGGAAGATCCTCGAGATCAACAAGGAGGTCGTCTCCGACCTTGACCTCCTGAAGGAGGGCCCCTTCGCGGAAGGCTGGCTCGTGAAGATCAAGGCGTCCGACACGAAGGAACTCGACGGCCTGATGAGCCGGAAGGAATACGAAGACTTCCTCGAATCCTCCAAAAAGGAGGAGTCGAAGGAGGACGGCGACGAGGTCGACGAGGACGACTTCGTCTAACGCGGCCCCCGGGCGCCTTCCCCGCTCTACGAAAAACTGAAACCGGAGCCCATGGACTACATCCAGAATACGCCCGCCGACGCCGACGCCATGCTCGCCAGCATCGGCGCAAAGTCCATCGACGAGCTCTTCTCGGCCATCCCAGAGGCGGTGCGGCTGAACCGGCCCCTGGACCTCCCCCCCGCCCTCGCGGAGCAGGACCTCCTGGCGCACCTCCAGGCGCTCGCCGCCCGCAACCGCACGTTCGACGCGGGCCGCTGCTTCCTCGGCGCCGGCGCCTACAATCATTTCATCCCCGCCGTGGTGGACGCGCTCTTCTCCCGCGGCGAGTTCCTCTCGTCGTACACGCCCTACCAGGCGGAGGCGAGCCAGGGGACGCTGCAGCACATCTTCGAGTTCCAGACGATGATCTGCGAGCTCACGGGCATGGACGTCGCGAACGCCTCGCACTACGACGGAGGCACCGCGCTCGAGGAGGCCGTGGCCATGGCCGTGGACCTCACGGATCGGCGCAAGGTCGTCATCTCGAGCGGCGTCAACCCGCAGTACCGGGCCGTGGTCCGCTCCCTCTTCCGGCACCTCGGCGTCCAGATCGTGGAGGTCGCCCAGGTGCGCGGCGTCACGCCGGTGGCGACGCTCCGGGACGTCGTGGACGGCGCCGCCTGCGTGGTGCTCCAGAACCCGAATTTTCTGGGGGGCCTCGAGGATCTCGCCGCCGCCTCCGAGATTGCCCACGCCGCCGGGGCGCTCTCCGTGGCGAGCGTCAACCCGGTGTCGCTCGCCGTCCTCAAGCCCCCCGGAGAGTGCGGGTGCGACATCGCGGTGGGCGAAGGCCAGCCGCTCGGGATCGAAATGGGATTTGGAGGCCCCTGGGCGGGGTTCATCGCCACCCGCATGGAGCGCATCCGCGGGCTCCCCGGCCGCATCGTGGGCGCCACGAAGGAGCTGGAGGGCGAGCGCCGCGGCTTCTGCCTCACCCTCCAGGCCCGCGAGCAGCACATCCGCCGGGAGAAGGCGTCCTCGAACATCTGCACCAACCAGGCGCTCATGGCCCTCCGCGCGACGCTCTACCTCGAGGCGCTGGGCCCGGGCGGGCTCCGGCGCGTGGCGGAACTCTGCGTCCAGCGGGCCCACGAGCTCGCCGAGAAGCTGGCGCACGTGCCGGGCGTCAAGATCCCCTACGCCGCGCCCTTCTTCCACGAGTTCGTCGCCGAGATCCCCCACCCGGAGCAGACCCTTGCCCGCCTCCTGGAGCAGGGGTTCCTCGGCGGCCTCGCGCTCCAGCCCCTGTACCGCGACCTTCGTGACCACGTGCTCCTCTGCTGCACCGAGCGCAACACCGGCGCCGACATCGACGCCTTCGTCGCCGCCCTCGCGGAGGCCCTGCGATGAAGCTGATCTTCGAGAAGAGCCGCCCGGGGCGGGCCACCTCCTACTTCCCGCCCGCGGCGCCCGGCGAGAAGACGCTCTCCGAACTCCTGCCCGGAACCGCGCTGCGTGCGAAGCCGCCCGCCCTCCCGGAGGTCTCGGAGCTGGCCCTCGTCCGCCACTTCACGGAGCTCTCGCACCGGACCTTCTCGATCGACGGGAACTTCTACCCGCTGGGCTCCTGCACGATGAAGTACAACCCCAAGATCAACGAGAAGATCGCCGCGCTCCCGGGCTTCGCCAAGCTCCACCCGCTGCAGCCCGCCGAGACGGTCCAGGGCATGCTCGAGGTCCTTTCGGCGCTCGAGCGCATGCTGGCCGAGATCTCGGGCATGGACGCCGTGACCCTCCAGCCCGCCGCCGGCGCCCAGGGCGAGCTCACCGGAGTCCTCCTCATCCGCTCGCACCACCAGGAGACGGGCCAGGGTCACCGGGACCAGGTGCTCGTTCCGGACAGCTCCCACGGCACCAACCCCGCCACCTGCAGCCTCTCGGGCTACAAGACGCTCAGCCTCAAGACCAACAAACACGGCGGCGTCGACCTGCACGACCTCAAGGCCCGGCTCTCGGACCGCACCGCGGCGATGATGATCACGAACCCCTCCACCCTCGGGCTCTTCGAGGAGGACATCCGCGCGATCTCCGACCTCG